>JBQCCH010000034.1:0-18814 GCA_051962375.1 Tepidisphaeraceae bacterium | reverse complement strand
CTCGTCGTCGCGGCAGTCGGGCGTCAGAGCGAAGCCTGCGACCACGTGCCGTCGATCTGCCGCCACATCACACCCGTCGGATTGGCATTTTGAAGGCACGGCGGCAGGCGGTGGGCTCGCACGTTGTCGTAGGATGCCAGTTGCGTGAACCGCAGCAGGCTCGCCGGGATGCCGACGGCTGTGAAATGCGACTGGCTGGTCGCCGGGTACGGGCCGCCATGGTTTTGCGCCGGCGACACGGCCACGCCGGTCGGCATCTTGTCGTTGATCAGTCGGCCGACTTTGGGTCGAAGCACTTCGGCGACAGCCTCATACGCGTCATCGTCGGCTCCGCTCGCGGCCGAGTAGATGGAGCCGGTCAGATTGCCTTCGAGCGTGTTGAGCACCGCCAGCAGTTGGTCGGCATCATCGGCAACGACGACCGTTGAGGCATTGCCGAACGCTTCGGTCTGGAAGGTCGTCGGATTGCCCAGGAACTGCTTGGCCGTGCAGCGGAGCAGCGTGTTTTGAACGGAGCAACTGGCGTCATCGACGGGCTCGCCCCCCGCGATGAGCGTGGCGCCGGCGGCTTGAAGCGTGCGGATCGCCGAGCGGAGCGCGGCCTGTCCGCCGGCTGAGAACAGCACGCCGGGCTTGGCCGACGAGAGCTTGGCGGCAGCGGCTTCGATGAAGCGCTCGGCGGGTTGCCCTTTCGTCAGCAACACCAGGCCGGGCTTGGTGCAGAACTGGCCGGTGCCCATCTGTACGCTCGCGGCAAATTGCTCGGCAATTCCGTCGGCATTGTCGACCAGCGCCCCCGGCAGAAGCACGGTGGGATTGATGCTGCTCATTTCGCCGAAGAACGGCTTTCCGGCGGCGTCGGCGGCGGCTTTGAGCTTCAGGCCCGCGTGGCGTCCGCCCGTGAAGGCGACCGCCGACAGCCGCGGGTCGCGCACCATCCGCAGTCCGTCGCTGGGGGACAGGTGATAGAGCATCTGCACCGTCCCCAGGGGCAGGCCGGCGTTTGTGGCGGCGAGGTGGGCGGCTTCGGCCAGCAGGCGGCTGGTGGTCGGGTGCAGCGGATGTGCTTTGGCGATCACCGGATTGCCGGCCGCGATCGCTGCGGCGAAGTCGCCACCCGCGATCCCATTGAACGCAAACGGGAAATTGTTCGGCCCGATGACCAGGACCGGCCCGATCGGCTCCAGGCAGGATCTCAGGCCCGCTTTCGTATCGATGACCGGCCGCTTCCACGAACCGTCGCGGGCAGCGGCGGCGGCCTGGCGGAGTTGGCCGGTGGTGCGCGGCAATTCAACGTCCTTCAATCGCGGCGTCGCGGGCAGGCCCGTTTCAAAGGCGGCCGCGGCAACTAGCGTCTCGGCATTCGCCTCCAGCGCCGTCGCGTAGGCTTCAAGAAAGGCGCCAATGCGGTCGGCCGCATCGGGGCTGGTGCGCAGGCGGCGTCCCGCACTGGCGGCGGCGGCGAGGGCGGCGTCCAAGTCGGGCCAGCAACTGACCGGATACACGTCGTCGTGCAGTTGGCCCGTCCGGGGATTGACGGCCCGGAACGTCTCAACGCATTGCGACGCACGCCACTGACCGCCGATCAATACCGGCCGCGCGGAATCGGTCACGTTGTCGTCATCGACTTCGGCCGAAACGAGGACGCTTGGCATAAATGGCTCCTTCACAACGACCCGGCCGCCGACTCACCGCTTCGTGGCGGGGCGAGTTTTGATCCCATCGCGAATGAGCTTGAGGATCCGCTCGCGTTCTTCGCCCACCAGCGGCAGGCGCGGGGCGCGGGTCAGTTCCGTGCCAAAGCCGCATTCCTGGCTGGCCAGCTTGATGTACTGCACCAGCTTGGGGAGCGTGTCCAACTGCAGCAGCGGCGTGTACCACTGATAGACGCGACGGGCTTCGTCAAACTTGCCGGCGGTCAGCAAATCCCACAGCAGCCGATTCTCAGCGGGGAAAGCATTGACCAGGCCGCTGATCCAGCCTTCGGCGCCCAGGATGAACGATTCCATCACCAGGTCATCGACGCCGCAAAACAGCGTGAAGCGATCGCCGACATGATTGCGGATGTGCGTGATGCGCCGCGGGTCTTCGCTGCTTTCCTTGATGGCGACGATGTTGTCGATATCGACCAGTTGCTTGAAGCTTTCCGGCTGCAGGTCAACTTTGTAGCTCACGGGATTGTTGTAGATCATGACCGGCAGCGGTGTGCCGCGGGCGACGGTCTGGAAATGCACGACGGCTTCCCGCGGATCGGCCGGGTAGACCATCGCCGGCAGCACCATCAGTCCGTCGACACCGGCTTTTTCGGCCCGGGCGGCGAATCGGATCGCCTGCGGCGTGGTGAACTCGCTCACGCCGGTGATCACCGGCACGCGCTTGTTCACGTGCTTGACCGTCTGGGTGAGCACTTCGATTTTTTCATCCGGATCGAGCGAGTTGTTCTCGCCAACGGTGCCGAGCATCACCAAGCCGTGAATGCCGGCGTCGATCATGGCATCGAGATGCTTCAGCGTGGCCGGCAGGTCCAGCGACTGGTCGGACTTGAACTGCGTGCACGCGGCGGGGTAAACGCCCCTCCAATTCACGGTCATCATTGCTCCTGAAACGGTTCCATCGAACGAGAGCAAAATTACTGGGCGGCGGTCGCGGCGTCTCTACAACATTGCGCAGTTTGCCTTTGATATTTTACGGGTATGATCGCGCTCATGTCCGATCCCAACAAGCCGCCACGGGCACGCCGCGTGAAATCGCCGCGGGTTGCCTTGATCGTGGAAACGAGCAATGCGTATGGCCGCGGGTTGCTGGCGGGGATTGCCGAATACGTCCAGACGCACGGGCCGTGGTCGGTGTATTTGCCGGAGACCCACCGCGCGGATGACACCTCCGCGGCGCGGCTCCGGGGGTGGCGAGGGGATGGCGTTCTGGTGCGGGCGGAGGATCGCGTCACCGCAAAGGCCGCCGCCGCCTGTGGTTCGGCCGTCGTCGATCTCAGCGCCGCGGGACTGCTCCCCCAGGCCCCGGCGGTGCACAGTGATGTGAGGGCGGAAGCGGGGCTTGCGTTCGATCACCTGCGGGAGCGCGGATTTCGGCACCTGGGGTTTTGCGGCGTCAGCGATTATCCGTGGGTGCGGTGGCAACAGGAACGCTTCTGTGAGTTGGCCGCCGACGCGGGGGCGACGGTTTCGTCTTTTGTCGAACCGTTACGGCTCACGCAGGCCCGCGCCTGGACGGCCGACCGCAATGCGCTGGCGGCCTGGCTGCGGAAACTGCCGAAGCCCGTGGGGATCTTCGCCTGTTACGATTTGCGGGGCCAACAGGTTCTGGACGCCTGCCGATTTGCGGGGCTTCGCATCCCGGACGAAGTGGCCGTCATCGGCGTGGACGACGACGCGGTGCGCTGCAGCTTGTCGGACCCGCCGCTGTCGAGCGTCGCCCCGGATACGCGCCGCGTGGGCTATCAGGCGGCCGAGTTGCTGACGAAGCTGATGGCGGGGGAACGCGTGCCGCCGGGGATGCAGTTGGTGCCGCCGCTGGGCGTATCCGCACGTCGCAGCACCGACGCGCTGGCCGTGCCCGATGCGGATGTCGCCGCCGCCCTGCAATTTGTACGTGACCACTGCTGCGAGCCGATCACCGTGCAGGACATTCTGGACACGCTGCACCTGTCGCGTCGAAGCCTGGAAAATCGTTTCATTCGTCTGGTCGGCCGCTCGCCGCACGCGGAGGTGCTGCGGTGCCGGGTCGAGCGCGCGAAACAACTGCTGATGGGCACGGATTTGCCGATCAAAACGATCGCCGGCCGCGTCGGCGTGGGGACGCCGGAGTACCTCAGCACACTCTTCCAGCGCACGATCGGGCAGACGCCGTCGGCGTATCGGGCGAAGCACCAGCCGGGGCGGCTCTCCCAAGTTGCGGCGGAAAAATAGTGAAGGAGATCTGCGGATTTTTGAAGGTGCGCGACCGAGCGTTTTGCTTAGATTCGGCGGCCGTCAGGCAATCGGATCTTTCATGATGCGCATTTCAAGTCTCCGTCATCCCCGTCGTTTTTTCGTTCTGGCGCTGTCAGCATTGGCTCTGGGCTGCCGTGCCGCTTCGATGGCGCAGGCGGCCGACTACCGGGCCCCGACGACGCAGGCGGCGTACGTGCCGCTGGCGGATCGCGCGGCCGCAACGCCGCTGCGGCCCGGACCGTTGTCTGCGACGCTGCGGCAGGCGTTCGACGTGCCGGCGTTCTACATCAGAGGCCTGAGCGTTCGCGGCCTACTTGTTGTCGGGTCGGACAAGGTTTCCGACTACGCATTTCTGGAATGCGCCTACATGCTCGATCACCTGTTGGCGGATAGCCCGCAGTGGGTGATCGATGACCTTCACCGCTCGAAGGTGAAAATGGGGATCATCTCGGTCGTCGAATACACGATGGACCTGCCCGAGAACCAGACCGAGGAGAACCGGGCCCCCGCCGCGGCGGCGTTTCAGGATCGCCGGTCGCGCGGGCTTGGCGGTTTACCCCTGGCGAGTTGTGGGGAAGAGAATCTGCTGAATCTCCATGGCGATCCGTATCGGGCAGAGGACATCACCATTCACGAATTCGCCCACACGATCGCGTTCGCAATTCAGGCGGCCGATCCGCAGTGGTACCGCCGGCTGACGGCGACATACGACGCCGCGATGAAGGCGGGTCGGTTTGCCCACAGCTACTCCGCGACGAATGAGCAGGAATACTGGGCCGAGGGGGCTCAGGCCTGGTTTGACTGCGCGGCGCCGCTGAAAGACGCGAAGGTCCACAGCGGCATCTGGACGCGCGCCCAGCTCAAGGCATACGACCCCGACCTGGCCGGCTTGCTGAAGCAGGCGTTTGGCGACGGGGACTGGCGGTACGTGCGTGCCGACAACCGCCCGCTGATTGCTGATGGCCAAACCCTCACCCGACCGCCGGCCGACATGGCACACCTGGCCGGGCTCGATCGCGACCGGTTCCCGACGTTCGATTTCGCGAAGTCGCCCCGAATCCGCGCGATGCCTCATGACCCAGCAGCCAAGCGCCCGGCACAGTAGCGGCGGCTTGTCGTTTTTGCCGTTTTGCTTGGCCTCACACGGTTACTTCATGGGTCGGAACCGCTCGGTAGAAAGGAGGCCGGCAAAATCATCTTGGCATTCGGAATATTTTAAGTTACCTTATTATTCCGTGAGCGTTCTGAGTGCGCTGCGCGGGCAGGATTTTGGAACCGATCCTGATGAGCATGAGATCCTGCAGACTCAAACCGGCTGGTGATCGTGACTTTTCACGATGACGGACCTGCCGACCGCGAACTCCATGTCTGTCTTTGACGTCAATCAGGCGACGTATCGCTTGATCGGAATGACCGCAGTGGGCGGCGTACTTCCCCGGGCAATCCCGGCGAAGCGGCTGCATGCCAAACAAATCCCGGGAGAGATGCGAATGCGTAATGTGCTTTGCAATGCGTTGAAACCAGCGGTTCTTGCGACCGCAGCGGTCGCCGTGTGCGGGCTGACTGCAGAGGCCGCCACCGTCAGCCTGTCGACGGCCACGCCGGCGGTCGGTGCGGGTGTTGAAAACCTGACGCTGTCGACGTCGCAGTCCGACGTCACGCAGGTTCAGTATTCCGGCAACTATCTGGCCGGCGACACGGGCGTCGCCGTCGGGCAGACATTCACCACCGGCTCGAACGCGGGCGGCTACATTTTGTCGGCGATCTCGGTCCATCAGATCGGGTCGTTCAACACGTTCTACGACTACACCGGCGGCACGATCACGGCGCAGGTGTTCCAGACGGGAACGTCGGTCGGTGGCGGCGTGCAGAACATCGTGCCCCTGAGCACCGAGACCGCCAGCGTGGGCGGTGAAGATGACGGCATGACCTACGCCAATGGCATCCTCGGAGCGAACGCCAAGTGGCTCACGATCACGCTCGCCACCCCGCTCACCTTGCTGCCGAACACGCAGTACGGGTTCCAATTGGCATCCAGCGGGACGACCGGCAACGACGGCTTCTTCATGGAGCTCGACGGCACGAACACCAATCCGTATGCCGGCGGTTACGCGATCGGCACGTCGCTGGTGTCGGGTGCGCCTGATCCGGCGGTGGTCTACGACGGAAATAACGGCCAGCCCAGCGATCGCGCGTTCGTGGCGACCATGTCGTCGGTGGTGCCCGAGCCGGCCTCGCTGGCGCTGTGCGGCCTCGCCGGGTTGGGCATGCTGCGTCGCCGCCGGGCGTGAGCGGGTGCGGCGGGTGCGAACCGCCGTGCTGCGTCGACCGGTGATCCGACGAGGTGATCCACGCTCCACCAACTGCGCCTCATCGGGTGGCGGGGACACAGGTTCTCGCCACCCGATTCTGTATGAGTTGGCGATGCGCAGCGTCGCGTTTCGTGTTCTTGAACACCATGAATCATCGGTCGTTAATCAAGTGGTAGACCTGCGCCGAGGTGATGGGGGCACGATGGGATCGCGCCAAGGCTGGCCATTCCCTGAAGAGCTGTTTCGACAAGTGGCATGAACAAGATCAAGTGGGCATTTTTTGGCTATTTGCTGGCCTGCGGGCTGATCTTGGTGGGCATGGGCGTCTCGTTTGCGATCACACGCACGCGAGATTCGAATACGTTGTACGGCTCATATCACGGCAATCTCAAGACGCTGGATCCTGCCGAAGTCGGCGACGCGGGCGCGGCGGATCTTGACGGCTATGTGTATGAGTGCCTTTACAATTACGCATACGGCGAAGACCAATACCGCTTGATCCCCGAGTTGGCGGTGGGCGATCCGGTCGTTACCGATGGCGGCCTCACGGTCACGATTCACATCAAGCCGGGCGTGCATTTTTACGATCCGCAGGCCGTGCTCTGGCCCGGGGGCCGGGGGCCGGAAGTCACTGCGGATGACTTCATCTATTCGTGGCGGCGTGTCTGCAATTTTCAGTCGGGGTACACGAGCAACTACGGCATGGTGTTTCAGGGCCGGGTCGTGGGGATTGACGACTGGTTTGCCTACACGCGATCGTGCCAATCGTCACAGCAAATCGACTGGGCGCGACCGATCGAGGGGCTTCGGGCGCTGGATCGTTACACGCTTCAGATTCGCCTGACCGCCCCCTTCCCCCAACTGCAGTTTAACCTGGCCCTGATGCAGACCGCTGTGGTCAGCCGTGAGGCTGTGGAACACTACGGGGATACGTTTAAGAATCATCCGGTCGGCACCGGCGCTTATGCGATGAGCGAATATCTGCCGGACCAGCGCATTGTGTACACGGCGAACCCGCTGTATCGGGGCGGCCCGGATGTCAGCAGCGGCGCTGACCTGCCCGCTGAGCAGCGGATGCCGTTCGTGAAGCGGGTGCAGCTCAATTGCTTCGACGAAACGCTGCCGCCGTGGTACCTGTTCCTGCAGGGGAAGCTCGACGCCAGCGCCATCCCCAAAGACACGTTCGGCCAGGCCATCAGCGAGGGCGGCAACCTGACCGACGCCATGCGTGCCGACGGCATCGGGCTGACCAAGTACAAGAATCCGTGGGTGACCTTCCTGGCGTTCAACATGAACGACCCGGTCGTCGGCAAGAACAAGGCGCTGCGCCAGGCGATCAGTCTGGCGTTTGACCGGCAGCGGTATATCGACATTTATCTGAACGGGCGGGCGGTGGCGGCGAACGGGCCGATCCCGCCGGGGTTTCCGACATTCGATCCGAAGCGCGTGGCGCCGTATTGCCGGTTCGATCTGGCGGCGGCCAAGGAAAAGCTGGCCGAGGCCGTGCGGTTTAATGGGGGCCCGATTCCCCCGCTGCACCTGCTCTACGGCGACACCACCACGGCGCTGGCGCAGCAGGCGGATTTCATCGCCTCCCAACTGCGGCGGCTGGGCCTGACGGTGCTGTCGGATTTCAAGCCGTACGGCACGTTTTTGTCGATGATGGATCGTGGGCAGTTTCAGATTTACAGCAACGGCTGGGTTGCCGACTATCCGGACGAGCAGGATTACTGGCAGCTTTACTACGGCAAAAACGTCGGACCGGGCGGCTTGAATGGGACGAACTACCGCAATCCGGAATTTGATCGCCTGTACGAGCAAGCCGCCGTCATGACGCCCGGCCCGCAACGCACGGCGATCTACGGGCGCCTGCAGGAGATGGTGTTGGAAGACTGCCCGATGCTGTTCATCAGTTATCCCGTGACGTATCAGCTTTATCACGGCTGGATGCAGAAGCCGTGGATTTCCGCTTACGGCTACGGCTTCAGGCAGTACACCCAGCTGGATGTCGCCGCCCGCGACGCCTGGATCAAGCGGCACTGACTCCGGAGTTTTGCATGTGGGTTTACCTGGTTCGCCGACTGCTGCTGTTGATCCCCACGGTCTTGGGCATTGTGCTGATCACGTTTTGCCTGTTTTCGCTTGTGGCGACCGACCCGGCGCGGCAATACGCCGGCAAACACGCGACGCCGGAAGTGCTCGCCTCGATCCGTGCGAAAATGGGCCTGAACAAGCCGCGGCTCGCCCTCAATGTGGCGGCCTACCGGCGCACCGGCCACGTGACAGCACTGCTCGACAATCAATTCTTCGACGTGCTGCTGATGCGGTTTCCCAAATCGATGCAATACAACGAAACGGTCTGGTCGCTGTTCTGGCGAAAAGCGCCGGTTTCATTGGCGGTGCAGTTGCCGGTGTTTGTGCTCTCGCTGGGGCTCACGCTGGCGACATCGCTGGCGTGTGCGGCCCTACGGGGGCGGGCGTTCGATTCGGTCATGACGATCGGCGCCATCGTGATGATGAGCGCGCCGGGCGTTTCGGTTTACCTGCTGGCGCAATGGCTCCTGGGGGCGAAGCTGCGGCTGTTTCCGGTTGCCGGGTGGGACGGCGGTTACTACGCCCTGCAGTATGCGGTGTTGCCGATCCTGGTCAGCGTGTGCGTGGGGTTCGGCGGGAGCGTGCGGTTTTACCGGGCGGTGGCGCTTGAGGAAGTAAATGCGGATTACGTCCGCACGGGGCGTGCCAAGGGCGTCGGGGAGGGCAACCTGCTGCTCGTTCATGTGCTGCGGAACATCTTGGTGCCGGTGATCACCAACACGGTGACGGCCCTGCCGCTGCTGTTCCTGGGGGCGGTCATTCTTGAGCAGACGTTTCAAATTCCGGGCCTGGGGAGCCTGCTGGATACGGCGGTGCTGGCGAATGATCGGCCGGTCGTGATGTTCATCGTTTATGTCACCAGCGTGCTGTACTGCCTGGCGCTGGTCGTGAATGACATCGCCTACACCTGGGCCGACCCGCGGGTGGTGCTGCGATGAACGGGCCGATCCTGGAAGCACCGCTGGCGACCGACGCCGACGATACGGAGGCGACGGTTCAAACGCGCACCGTCGCACCGGCAACATCGAAGCGTCGACCGACCGTTTGGCGGGCGCTGCTGTCTCGCCGGCTGAGCGCGGTGGGGCTTGCGGTCGTCCTGCTCTACATCGGCGCCGGCCTGGTCAGCTTTTTGCCGTTCATGGAACACTGGGCCGCCGACCCGGTGGGCGGCATCTACGATCCGCCGCGTGTCGGCCGGCCGTCGGTGTGGCTGGGCACGGATGTGCAGGGGCGCAGCGTGTTGTGGCGCACGGTATATGGCACGCGGGTGGCCCTTGTCGTGACGGTGGGGACCGGCTTATTGAGCCTGACGCTCGGCACGACGCTGGGCCTGATTGCGGGTTACTTCGGCGGGTGGGTGGATGCGGTGGTGACTTGGCTTTTTACGACGATTAGTTCGATCCCGTGGATTTTGCTGGTGGTGGCCATCGCATTCGCGCTCAGCGGGTACCAGTTTGCCGACGGCACGACGATCAAGGACCGCTACGGCGATTTGCCCGCGATCATCATCGCGCTGGGCCTGACGGACTGGGTGGGCCTGTGTCGGCTCATTCGGGGCGAGGTCTTGGAGGTTCGCTCAGCCGATTATGTGCAGGCCGCCCGCGCGCTGGGGATCGGCACGCCGCGCATCCTGCTGCGGCACGTCCTGCCGAACGTGATGCACCTGGTCATCATCACCTTCAGCCTGTCTGCCGTGGGATACGTGCAGGCGGAAGTGGCGCTGACGTTCATCGGCATCGGCATCAGCGACAAGCCGAGCTGGGGCAGGATGATTTCCGAAGCGAAACTGGAAGTGCTGCGCGGCGTGTGGTGGCAATTCGCCAGCGCCAGCCTGGCGATTCTGGCGATCTCACTGGCGCTGAATCTCGTGGGGGATGCGCTGCGGGACACGCTCGATCCGAAGCTCCGCCGATCGTCGTAAGCATCTGGCGCCGAAAGCGGAACGAACGCCGGCGGACTAACATTTGGGGGCGGCTCGCTACTGAACCGGGGCGATCAGTCGATCGATGCCGTAGCAGGCCAGGCCCGCCAACCGGTGACGCGGCGCTGCGTCAACCCGCACGACGCCGAACCGAGACCCGACCCCCGCCGCCACGATGGCTTGGCGAAGTTCCTCGAACAGGCTGACGGGCAGATCCGCGACAAAACCGGTGATGACGACGTGGCTCAGGCCCAGCGGATTGATCACCGACGCAATCATGCTGCCGGCCGCCGCCAGCGCGGCACGCACGCGGGGGATGACGTCGGCGTTTTGCAAGACGGCCGCTTCGGCGGGGTAGAGCGTTTCGGCATCGGGATCAAAAGTGCCTGCCGAGCCGCGCCCGGCGGACGAGCCTTTGAACATCGCACGCCGGCCGACGAGCGTATTGAGGCATCCGCGGTTGCCGCAGGCGCACAGGGTCGTCTGCCCGAGGACGGGCATGTGGCCGAGGTCGTATGCGAACGGATGAGCGCCATGGAACAGTTCGCCGCGAATGACGGCGGCAATCTGAACGCTGGCTCCGAAATCGACAATCAGGAAGTTGTCGGCTGAGGGGTTGACTGCCCGATGTCCCAACGCCAGCGCATCGGCCGAGCGGACCGCGAAGGCCGGTAAATCGAGCGCCTGGCTGAGCGAGCCGGAGATCGACTGCGTTTCGGTCCACTGCAGGTCTGGGTCGGCGAGCGTTTGTCCGTTGGAATCCAGAACCCCGGCCGAACTCACCAGCACGCCGGCCGGCTTGCATCGCAGCAGCGGCGTGGCCACCTGGACGACCGCATCCCGCCAAGCCGTCAGCGGGCCTTGCGTCGGGATGACCTTCGCCCAGACGTCACTCAACATCGGAGCGACGGCCAGGGCGGCGATGTGCGTATTGCGTGTGCCGACGTGAATGCCGAGATATCGGGGCTGAACGTCGTCCACCTTCACGTATTGGCCTGGGCGACCGGGGCGGGCTTGTGCGGCGGGAACGTCGGCCAGGCGGAGGATGCCGTCATCGATCAATTCTTCGATGATCTTGCCCGTGGTCGGCGCACTGATGCCGGTCAACTTGGCCAGGTCGGACCGAGTGGTCGAACCCGACTTCAGCGACGCCAGCAACAGCTGGCGGCGGTTCATGAGCCTCAAGTCATTCGGAATCGGCATAGTCCCGCCGCCTTGTCTGCGATGTGCAGGGAATTTAACGAAGTTCGCAGCCTGCCGCCACGTTTTTATTGCGTTTATTAATAAATTCAGATCGTCTTATTTACAGCGAAGCATGTACCCATGCCGGACCGGTGCCGCCATCGGATCATAGACGGGCCACTTCCACTCCGCCACACGTTCCGCGCCGCCCGCGGGGTGGGCCAGCCATGGGTCTTCGCGAGTGGAGGTTACCCGCGGCCCTCCTCCATCACGCCAAACTCGATACGACGACTCATTCCGATGCGCCGAAGAGGACGTTCGACGCGGGGAAAGATAATTAGATACCGAAAATTACCAAGTAATTCAAGAAAATTACACTCTACTACCGTCGCCGAGCCGGGTCGCCGTCGGTATTCCATGACGGCGCCGTCGTCATCCGGCGGCGACCCCCGAAACGAAGTTGCCGGTGCGCAAAGCGCTCACCCCTCATCTAATTTAATAGGTTTATTAAAATATACTGGTAATCGATTGCGGCGTTTGTTAGTTTCCGGTGACCGCCGAACCAGCGCTCAAGTCAAAATTGTCTCAAAGACCGCGGCCGCGTTTCCCAGGCGCTTGCCGCTCATTTTCACGGGAGTTGCGATGCACATTCTCAAAGATGCCCCGGCTCGTTCTTCTGGCCCGTTGTGCTCATGGACACCCCCTGCTCGGCGGACGCGGGCGTTTACGCTCGTCGAGCTGCTGGTGGTGATCGGCATTATTGCGGCGCTAATTTCCATTCTGCTCCCCTCGCTGAATCGCGCCCGGCAGTCGGCCATGGCGATTAAGTGCGCGAACAACATGCGCCAGTTGATGCAAGCGCAGCTCTACTTCATGAACGAGCACAGCGGCTACAGCGTGAAACACGATTGGAACGCCGCCGCCGTGACGTATGACTGGTGGAACGGGCCGGTCGGCACGGTGAAATCGGGGACCCGCTGGATCCTGCCCACGCCGGACGATGTTTACGAGGCCGACTGGTTCAGCACGCTCGGTTCGCTTTATTTGAAGAACAAAAACGTCTTCCAATGCCCGGCGGACGTGAGCGGCTACACCTTTAAGAATGCCGCCGGCGGTTGGCCGGTCACGGATCCGGGGCAGGCGATGTACCTGGATTATCCGGGGTCGTATCGCCTCAACTGCTCCAACCAGCCCTCCTACGGCGAGGCTTTCAAGGCGACGGCGGTTCGGAATCCCACCGAGGCCATCATCTTTGCCGAGGGGACCGCGCCCACGCTGGTCAGCGATTACTACACGTCGCTGGCGCTCTGGAGCTGGCTCCCCGATCAGGGCGTGGCCGCCACGTATTCGAAGAATGTCGCCTTCAAGCGCCACGGCGGCAAAGGCGTGAACGATGGCAAGGCGAACTACGCCTTCCTTGACGGCCACGTCGAGATGCGCTCGTTCAACAGCACCTGGGACAACTACGGCGGCGCGGCAACCGATCAATGGTGGACGGATCGATCGGTCAACATGTGGCGCCAGCTCTATCTCGCCAACAGCAGCGGGAGCGTGACCCCGAATTATGGCCAGTCCTTGTCGGCGACTTAAGGTCGGCGAATAGACGCAGTGAGTGCGGGGACGCGGTTTTCTTTCACCCTCGGATACGGTGATTCCTTTGGGCATACGTGACACCATCAATAAACGGCCGGCCGTGGCGGCGAGTGCGTTGGGCATCCTGATTCTTGGGGCGGCGTTGTACGCCAAGTCGTCGCTCACAAGCGCCTCTCGCGAGGCGGACCAGAGCCTGGCGTATTTCACCGACGACGACGGGAAGAGCTATTTCGCCGACGCGTTCGATAAAAAGAGCGGCTTCGACCACGACGGGAAGACGGCGTACGCGGCATACGTGTTTTCACGCGACGGGGGAACGCCCTTCGTGGGATACATGATTCGGCCCGCGCCGGCGAACGCGCCGTCGATCGTGGCGCTGACGGCGGCCGCGAAGGCGCCCGAGCCGCGCCCGGGTGATGCCAAGTCGCCCCATGCGGCCCCCGCCCCACCGCCGACCGCCAATGGGCACGGGAGCGGCCCCCCGTTGGCGGGCCCCGGAAAAAGCATCTCTCAAATCAAACGCCCCGGCGAAGCCACCTGGCACGATCCGGGTGATGCCGAAGGCAAGAAAATCGGCAAGGAGTTCGGCCTGGAAGCGCAAAAGCACGGTCTGGAACAAGTCTTCCCGTAGCGGCGCCGATCGAAGGATCGGTTCACGAAAGGGCTCGCGCCTTACCGGGTGCGAGCCCTTTTCGTTTTCGCCAGGTCTATCGCATCCAGAACAGGGCCACCGCCGCGACGGTGCCGGCGGACAGGGTGATGGCGATCGCCACGTGTTCGCGCAGCGCCAGCCGCCGCAGGCTGCGGTGCTTGTGAGACGCGATTGCCTCATCGACCGGCCCGATGCCATGGGAGAGCCACAGGTCTACCCGCTGCTCGACCGCCATCGGGTGCGTGTTCCAGCCTTGGGCGGCGGCATGGGCGCGGTAAATTTTGAGCAAGGTGGATCGGCGATACGCGGCGCCGGGCTGAATCGGCGACTCGTTGGGGGCGGCGTCGTTCATAGCGAAGCCCTCACGAGCGAAACCGCCGGGCCGGGATCGATGGGGTCGGACAGGTTGTATTCCTCGGTGAATGACCCGAGCAACGGCAGCATGATGTCCAAGGTCTTGCCGATCAGCCGCCCTTTGTAGGCGCTCACGCCGACCGCCACATTGATGTTGCTGTCCGGCGCGTACATGTCCATGTTCAGCGGCGTGAGGATGTTCGCCAGGAAATTGACGTGGCCGCCGCTCTGCACGCGCACTTTGAAGTTTTCCGCGCTGAAGGACGAGCTTCCCAGCAAATTCACCGATGCGGCGATGTTGCAGTCATGCGTGACATAGAACGTCACGGGCCCCTGCAGATTGACCGCGACTCCGGCGACCAGGTTCAGGTCATGCACAACGTAGGTTCCCGCGGGAATGTTGGCCGCCACCAGGCAAGTGAAGTTGTTGGAACTGTCGAGATAGGCGGCGATTTTGGTGTTGTCGTTGCTGGGCGGAAGAGTGACGGAGGGGTAAACCAGTTGATCGTCCAGGTTGGCGGTCGACCCGCTGATGCTCGCCAGCAGGCCGCGTTTGGTCGTGCCGCCCCAGGAGCGGGCGTCACCCTGCACGCCGACCAGGATTCCCAGCGGCATGCCGATGTAGACATCGCCGTTGCTGACGAATCGCCCCTTGATGGTCGCCAGGACCCCGATCGATCCGAACGACGCATGATTGATCCCCACCAGGTTGAACTCCGGCACGCTGACGCGCGTTCGGGCGTACGAGACGGCTTCCACGTCGATCGAAGCGAGGCCGATGAATTGTCCGAAGTACAAGCGCACCGGATTTCCGCCGGCGAGGGTGCGTTTGAGGACGACCTTGATGACGGTGCTCGGGGAACCGCCGGGAACAAAGGCATTGGATTTCCAGCTGCCGAAGCGCACGTCGATCGCCGACGCGGTGAGCGTTTCGCCGGTGATGCTGTTGGCTTCGGCGTAGGCGATCGCCTGCTGGGTGGCGGCGTTGGTGTCGGCGCCATCGTGAAGATCGGCTGCCCCGGCCAGTGCGGCGGCATCGGCGGCGCGCTGCAGCTGCAGCTTTGCCATGTAATAAATGCCGATGTCGACCGACAGCGAGCACATGCAGGTTAATACGACAATTGCGATAGCACCTTGGATCAGCGCCATGCCCCTGTGATGCCGCCGCGGCGGTGTGAAAAATCGCTTCATTTGGAACTCCACCTTGCTCGTTCGTCAGAGCCACCTTTTCAGGTGGTGGAACGAGGGCCGCCAGGTGTGAGTCGAAACGAAAACTCAAATCCGGCGAGCGACTGGGCAACCCCGCGCGCCTCGCTGAAATCCGCTGGAACGCAGCGGGAGCGATGGCGTCGGTGCGATGGCCGCCAAAAAAATTCAGCTGAACGTTCGATTGATCCCACTCAGGGCCACGTGCCGCTTGTGGGGCGTGGTGTTTCCCGTCGTGACCGATCGGCCGCCGTTCGGCTTATCCGTATTTGGGATCGTGCGACCTGAATGTCGAAAAGCGAATGCCGTGTCGGCATATCAGCCACCCCTTGTCGCCCGACCAAGAGCTTCAAGTGGTTTTGTCATCGACCAATGAATTAACGGATTTGAAGCTTTTTTCCGCACCTTTTCGGGGGTGGCGCATAAGATCGCGCGTCGGTTTGCGCCATGACGATTTGTCGAAGTTGAGACCCCTGAACGGGTGGCACTTCCGCCGCCGGCCCAGTAAACTCCGCCGCCGACCAGCACTCGCAATCAGTCACCCATTTGTGGAGCCCGCTTATGCGTTTTCTTTCATGGCTTGCCGGACTCACGCTTGGCGTCACCCTTTTGGGTGCGTCGGCCCGCGCGGAGGATGTCATCAAGATCGGGCACTACGGGTCGCTCACTGGCTCGGAAGCGACGTTCGGCCAATCAACCTCGAACGGGCTTCGCCTGGCAATCAGCGAGTTGAATGACGCGGGCGGCATCAACGGGAAGAAAATTGACCTGATCGAGTACGACACGAAGGGGGATGTCAAAGAAGCCGGCGCCGTCGTCACGCGGCTGTGCACCAAGGATCACGTGACGGCCGTCATCGGCGAAGTCGCCAGCAGCCTGAGCATCGCCGGCGCCGCGATCTGCCAGCAGAACGGCGTGCCGATGATCTCCCCCTCGTCCACCAATCCGAAAGTCACCCAGCAGGGGGACATGATCTTTCGCGCTTGCTTCATCGATCCCTTCCAGGGCTACGTTTGCGCGAAGTTTGCCTACGACAACAAGCATTTCAAGACGGCCGCCATCCTGCTCGATCAATCGCAGGCGTATTCGGTGGGGCTGGCCGAAGAGTTCGAGAAGGCGTTCAAGAAGATGGGGGGAACCATTACGATCAAACAACAATACAACAAGGGCGACCCCGACTTCACCGCGCGGCTGACGGCGATCCGCGGAACCAGCCCGGATGTGATCTTCGTGCCCGGCTATTACACGGACGTGGCCAACATCGCGATCCAGGCGCGCCGGCTGGGCATCACCGCCCCGCTGCTGGGCGGCGACGGCTGGGATTCGGCCAAGCTCACGGAGATCGGCGGACAGGCGATCGAAGGCAGTTTCTATTCGAACCATGCATCGCCCGACGATCCGAGCCCGGCGTTCCAGGATTTTGTCAGCAAGTACAAGGACGAATACGGCGCGACCCCCGACGCGCTGGCGGCCTTGGGATATGACGCGGGCAAGATCTTGTTTGACGCGATGAAGCGTGCCAAAAGCCTGGACGGGCGCGACCTGGCCGCCGCCATCGCGGCGACGAAAGACCTGAAGGTTGCCACGGGGACGATCAGCATGGACGCGAATCGCGACGCGATCAAAAGCGCGGTGATCCTGCAGATCAAGGACGGGCGGCCGCAGTTCGTGACCACCGTCAAGCCGTAACGGGCCGATGGGTTGCCGGCCGCATTGCGGCGGCATGTTCGGGGTTGAGCCCGCATCGATCGAACGTTCGTCACTGTCTGCCGCAAGCCTATGGCTGATTTTCTTCAGACGCTCACGATCGCCGTCACCATCGGCAGCCTGTACGCGCTCATCGCGCTGGGCTACACGATGGTGTACGGCATTCTCAAGCTGATCAATTTCGCCCACAGCGATGTGGTGGTGCTGGGAGCATGGACGAGCCTGACGTTTTCGGCGTTTCTGTTGCCGCGCCTGGGCATGGACCCGAATGCGCCGGCCTGGTGGGCGGGCGTGCTGATGCTGGGGCTTTCGATGCTGGTGTGCGGGGTCGCGGGGTTCCTGATCGAGCGATTGGCTTACAAGCCCATTCGCCGGGCGCCGCGCCTGAATGCCCTGATCACGGCGATGGGCGTTTCCCTGTTGCTGCAGAACGTCGGCCAACTGCAGTGGCCGGTGGTCGAAGGCACGCATGTCTTGACGTCGGGGCACGTCGCCGAGCGGGGCAAAGACCCGAAGACGCTGGTGCTCGATCAATCGATCACGCTGAAGCCGGGCACCCACTATCGATTCAGCCTCACGCCCGCGAACACGACGGTGCCGCTGGAGCGCGTGGTGACGGCCGAGCCCGGCACGTATGCCGCGGGGCAGCCGATCGCGATGGCTGATCCGATCGGCAAATCGCAGGCGCGCCAGGCGAGCTATGACCTGCTCAGCATCTCAACGCCGCTGAATCTGCCCTTCGGCAAGATGCCCGCCCGGATGCCCAACCTGCTGCCGGCCGTCACGCATGTGGGGGATCCGTCGCTGCAGAACGTGCTGTTTGAGCACGACTTTCATTCGACCGTCCGGCTCCCGGACGGCACGATGCGGCCGATGGTCAAGCCGTTGCAGATTCGGCTCGTGCACGTGGTCATCGTCGGCACGGCGGTGCTGCTGATGGTGGCGCTGGACCTGCTGATCTTCCACACCCGGCTCGGCATGGCGATGCGTGCCGTCAGCTACAATACCGATTACGCCGCCCTGATGGGCATTCCCATCGATCGGGTCATCAGCTTCACGTTCGTGCTCGGCGCGATCCTGGCGGCGGCGGCGGGATTCCTGTACGGGCAGATGTTCGGCCAACTGCAGCAGACGGCGCATTACACGTGGGTGCTGCTGGGATTGAAGGCGTTCGTCGCCGCGGTGGTGGGCGGGATCGGCAATGTCCGCGGGGCGGTGGTCGGCGGCTTCCTGATCGCATTCATCGAACAATTCGGCGGGCTGTATGGCACGTATGTCTGGCAAAGCGCGTCGGCGTATACGGATGTGGCGGTGTTCCTGCTGTTGATCCTGGTTCTGCTGGCGAAACCGAGCGGCCTGTTCGGCTCGACCGCGACGGAGAAAGTCTGATGCCGCCGCGCCGCGAAACCTTCACCCGCTGGCTCGCGCCGCTGGCTGCGGTTGCGGTGGCAATCGTGCTGCAGGAATTCATCCCCCGCTTCCTGGGCGATTACGCCAACCGGATCGCGATTGACGCGGGCATCGCAATCATCCTGGCGGTATCGCTGAACATCGTGAACGGCTACACGGGCCAGTTTTCCATCGGCCATGCGGCGTTTTACGCGATCGGCGGGTACACGGCGGCGGGCATCACCTATTACGCGTCGATCCTGCTCTGGAATCATTCATCAACCCTGCCGGGAATCGTCAATGCGCATACACCGCTGTTTGTGGCGGCAACGCTCATGGGCGGGATCGTCGCAGTGGCGATGGGGTGGGTGGTGGGGTTGCCGTCGCTTCGGTTGAAGGGAGATTACCTGGCGATCGTGACGCTCGGGTTCGGCGAGATCCTGCGGGTGCTTTT
>JBQCCH010000033.1:0-4966 GCA_051962375.1 Tepidisphaeraceae bacterium | reverse complement strand
GGTCGCGGGGACGAAATACTCGAATCGGCCGTTGCCGGCGGCGCTGGAGACGCCCTGGTAGTTGATCATGGCAATGCTGTCGGAGCTGATGTCGGCGACGCGGCTGCCGTTGATCAGGCCCAGGAACAACAGGGGCACGCCCGTGCCGCGGGAATTGGAGCAACGCATCGTCACGTGGACGGCGTTGGCGACTTTGAGGTCGGTGGTGGGCGTGAAGGTTCGGGCACTGGTGTCCCAAACGCCGATTTCGACGTCCTGACTCTGGTTGAACGCGATGGCTCGGCCGTTCGCGGTGTTTTGGGCGGCGACGGCGGCGGCGTTGGCGGGCGCGGCGCTGACGCCGGCGAGGTCATTCTGCAGGCCGGCCACCGCGTACCGCGCGGCGGCGACGGCGGCGGCGTGCAGCTCGGTCTTGGTTAACTGCACGCGGCCCCAGTCCACGCTCAGCGCGATCAAGGCCACCAGCCCCATGCACGCGAAGAACGCATAGATCAGCGTGACCCCCCGTCGCTTCATTCCCGGTACGTTACACATCGAAGCCCTTGCCTTTGTCGGTCGCCTATAGACACGACACTGCGGATATCCAATATGAATCAGCCGGCGGCAATACCGCCCGTATCCACATCGGCCAAAATCCGCCAAGGGTTTGTCAAATAACGTTCAGATCGCGTTCATTCTCGACCGGAGAGGCGACAGGCCGCGTCCTATAACGGCGTCTGTTCCCTCCGCAGGGGCACCGGCTCGAAGCGCGGGGCCAGCACGTGCATGGCGACGTAGGCGATCACGTACGCGAACGAGCAGATGCCGAACAGGATCGCGTATGCGCCGGTGACATTGCCGATCTTGGTGAAATGGTCGAGCAGCATGCCGGTGAGGATGGGCGGGAGCATTGAGACGCCCGCGCCGAACATGCTGCCGAAACCCGTGAGGGAAGCGACGACGCGTTTGGGGAACATGTCCGAGACGGTGGAATAGAGGTTGGCCGACCAGGCTTGGTGGGCGGCGCCGGCGAGGCCGATCAGGACAACGGCGGTCCAGTTGCCGACATGGGTGGCCGCCAGGATCGGGATCACGCAGCAGGCGGCGACGAGCATGGAGATTTTGCGCGCCCGATTGGGCGTCCAGCCCAGCCGCACCAACGCGCCCGGCGCCCAGCCGCCGATAATGCTCAGCACCGTGACGATGCTGTAAATCGTCACCAGGTGCGGCCAGCTTTCCTTGATGTTCAGGCCGCGCGTCTGGTTGAAGTAGTCAGGGAGCCAGATGAGGAAGAACCACCAGACCGGATCGGTCAGCGATTTGCCCACCACAAATGCCCAGGCCTGCGGATGCGCAAGGAGTTTGGCCAAGGGCACGTGGGGGGTGTGATCGTCGGGGACGACCTGTCCGTCGCGGATGAGGGCCAACTCGCTGGGGTGCAGTCGCCCGGCCCGATCGGGGATTTCGTAAAGCAGCATCCACGCGACGAGCCACACGAATCCCGCGGCGGCGGCGAAGAGGAACGCCGCCTGCCAGCCGTAGTGGGACGCGATCAGCGGCACCAGGGCCGGCCCGGCGATGGCGCCGACATTCGCGCCGGAGTTGAACAGGCTCGTCGCCAACGCGCGCTCGCGCTGCGGGAACCACAGGGCGACGGATTTAATGGACGAGGGGAAGCCGCCCCCTTCACCCAGGCCGAGCGCGACGCGGGCGGTGAGGAACCCGCCGACGCTTCCCACGATCGAGTGCCCCGCGGCGGCGATGCTCCAGAGGCTGATCGACAGGGCATAGCCGATCTTCGTGCCGAAGCGATCGACGAGCCATCCGAAGCCGAACAGGCTCAGCGCGTAGGCCGCCTGGAACGCGGAGTTGATGTAGCCGAAGTCTTCATTGGTCCAGTGAAGCCGGTCGTCGAGCATCGGCTTGAGTAGCGAGAGGCTCTGGCGATCGAAGTAATTGATCGTCGTGCCGAAGAACAGCAGGCCGCAGATCATCCAGCGGTAGTTGCCGGCCAGGAACGCCGGCGCGGCGGGGGTGGTGTCGGGGCGATCGGATTGGGTTTGGGTCATGGCCCTGCTCCTCCAAGCGTGAAAATGCCAGGTCAGCGTGCTTCGGCGGCGCGCAGGCCCAGCTCCAGGCCGCGTAGCTCGGCCAGGCCGCGGAGGCGGCCGATCAGGGAATAGCCGGCGTAGAAGCCGTCGCGCGTCAGGTCGCCGGCCATGCGGTGGCCGTGATCGGGCCGCATGGGCAGGCTCACGTTGCGTTGGGCCATCACGTCCAGGGCGGCCCGCATGACGGCCGGCATGTCGGTGCTGCCGGCGAGGTGGTCGTCTTCGAAAAAGCTGCCGTCGTCTTCGCGTTTGACGTTGCGCAGGTGCAGGAAATGAACGCGGTGCCCCAGCCGCCGGAGCATGCCGGGCAGATCATTTTTCGCCAGCGCGCCGAGCGAGCCGGTGCAGAACGTGATGCCGTTGGAGGGCGAATCGACCGCGTTCAGGATCGCCGTCAGTCCGGCTTCGTCGCCGGCGATGCGCGGCAGGCCGAACATCGGGAAGGGCGGGTCGTCCGGGTGGATCGCCAGCACCACGCCGCACGCCTCGGCCACCGGGATGACGCGCTTCAGGAACGCGGTGTGATGCGCGCGGAGCGTTTGCGCATCGATCCGGTCATACGCCGACAGCATCGTGCGGAATTCGTCGACGGTCAGGTCTTTCACCGTGCCCGGCAAGCCCAGGAGGATGTTGCGGGAGACGGCCTGGCGATCGGCGTCGCTGAGCGCTTCCCACTTCCGCGCGGCCGCGGTGATGACGGCATTGGCGTAGTCTTTTTCCGCGCCCGGGCGTTTCAGCACGAACAGGTCGAATGCGGCCGCGTCCAGGACGTCGAACCGCAGGGCTTCGGACCCATCGGGCATGGGCCAGGTGAGATTGGTGCGCGTCCAATCGGTGACGGCCATGAAGTTGTAGCAGACGATCTTGATGTCGCACGCGGCCAGGTTTTTGAGCGACTCGCAGTAGTTGGCCAGGTAGCGTTCGACATTGCCGCGATGTTGCTTGATGTCTTCGTGGACGGGCACGCTTTCGACGACCGACCACCGCAGGCCGGCCGCTTCGAGGGTGGCTTTTCGCTTTTGGATTTCGTCGACGGTCCAGACCTCGCCGCAGGGGACGTGGTGCAGCGCCGTGACGACGCCGGTAGCGCCGGCCTGGCGGATGTCGGACAGGGTGACCGGGTCATTCGGGCCGAACCAGCGCCAGGTTTGTTCAAGAAAGGGAGTCATAAGGATGCGTCGCTCCAGGAGTGCGTCATGCAGGGGAATTAGAATGGGTGCGAAAAGTAAAAAACGGTGGCGCTCAGAAGCCGATGGAGTTGCCCCCGTCGACCGGGAGATTCACGCCGGTGATGAAGCTGGCGGCATCGGAGCAGAGGTAGACGGCGGCCGAAGCGACTTCATCGGCGCGACCCATGCGGCCCATCGGGGTTCGGGCCAGGACGCGGGCTTTGCGTTCGGGGTCGGCGTCCAGCGCCTTGGCGGTCATTTCGGAGAAGATGAAGCCGGGTGCGATCGCGTTCACGCGAATGCCCAGGGGGGCGAATTCGACGGCCAGTTGTTGGGTGAGCCCGAGCACCGCGGTTTTCGACGCGCTGTAGGCCGCGACTTTCGGCAGGCCGTAGAGGGCGGCCATCGAGGTGATGTTCAAGACCGCGCCGGCCTTGCGATCGGCCATGCCGCGAGCGACTTCGCGCGTCAGGGCGAAGAGCCCGTTCAGGTTCGCCTGGACGATGCGGTTGAATTCTTCATCGGTGAGTTCGAGTGCGGGCTTTTTGAGATTGATGCCGGCATTGTTGACGAGGATGTCGAGCGGGCCGACTTTCTGTTCGATCGCCGCGACGGCGCCGGGGAGGGCGGGCAGCTCGCTGACGTCGAACGCGTGATAAGAAGCTGAGGCGCCCAAGGCATGGGCGGCATCGGCGAGAGGCTGCTCGCGCCGGCCGCTGATGACGACCTTGGCGCCCGCGTCCACAAACGCCTGGGCGATCGCCCGGCCAATGCCCGTGCCGCCGCCCGTGATCAGTGCCGTCTTGTTCTTCAAATCGATCGAACTCATGTCCTCGCTCCAATTTTGAGCCGGAGAATACCGGCTGGTGTCTTTCATACCGCGCTGGTGCAATTTCGTGACATCGCAGAGCGCCGAATTTTCAGGGCGGCGACGCGGGTGCGGCGCTCGCGCCGGGGCCGGGCTCGCTTGGTGCCTTAAGGTAAACAATTACTTAATGGAAAACGATGGGGAAAACGATGGGATTCGGAAAAGTTTTTTGGAGAGTCGAGCCGCCGCGTGAGGTGGAAACTTCTATAGTGGTGGCATGACGGACGATCACATTTATGAGGCGGCCATCGTCGGGGCGGGGCCGATCGGGCTGGAGTTGGCGGTCGCCCTGAAGAAGGCGGGCATCGATTACGTTCACTTTGACGCCCGGCAGATCGGTTACACGATCAGTTGGTACGCGCCGCAGACGCGTTTTTTTTCGTCGAACGAGCGGATCGCCATCGCCGGCGTGCCGCTGCACACGCCGGACCAGACCAAATCGACGCGGGAGCAGTATCTGACGTATCTGCGGGGCGTGGTGGAATTGTTTGACCTGCAGATCCAGACTTACGAGCCGGTGATCGACCTGCAACACCAGGGACCGACGTTCACGCTGGTGACCCAGCCGGCGGCGGGCCGGCGCGTGTGGCAGGCGAAGCGCGTGATGCTGGTGACCGGCGGCACGGATCGGCCGCGGCGGATCGGTTGTCCGGGGGAAGATTTGCCGCACGTGTCGCACTATTTCGCCGACCCGCACCGGTATTTTCGGCGAAAGGTTCTGGTCGTCGGCGGGAAAAACAGTGCGGTGGAGGCCGCGCTGCGGGCGCATCATGCGGGGGCGCGGGTGTCGATCAGCTATCGACGCGACGCGCTGCCGGAAGCATCGATCAAGTATTGGC
>JBQCCH010000032.1:0-4336 GCA_051962375.1 Tepidisphaeraceae bacterium | reverse complement strand
TATTTAAATGGTTTTAGCCACGAAATTTGACAGTGGACACGCCAAACGGTTTCGTTGGGGTACTACCCAACTATACCTTTGGCCTTGACCACTTCCCCTTCTGTCTCTAGCCAAGCATTTGAACGTTCTGCTTTACTTGTCGATTCCGGGCGGTAAAGTTCAAGAAGGCGTCCTAGGTCGCCGATTGCTTTAGAAGAGCGGAAAAGGAAGAAAAATGCCTCCGGTCACGAAAAACCTTCCTGCTGTCACAACCGATAAGCGTCATGTCGAGCGTAAAGCTGCACGCTTGGTTCGCTTGGTACAGGGCACAATGGCTCTTGAAGGCCAAGGTCTACCTGAGCGTTCACTGGTTCGGCTGCGGTCTAAAATGACGAGCCTTATCTCGCAATGACTCGGTTCGAGGTGCTGGACGGTGAAACTCCGTTAGATGACATCTCCGGGTTGATCCCGGCGAACGTGAAAACTCGAGCACAGCTTAACGAAGTCGAAGCAGATAACATTGCCGACGTAATTGCCAAGTATCTTGGCAGGGGCAAGCCCACTAAGGAGCTTGCCCCTTTTGATTTTATATGGGCGTTTGACCTCCACAGAGAGATGTTTGGCAAGGTATGGCGCTGGGCTGGCGAGCGCCGAAACACCGACCTGAATCTCGGACTTCCAGTCCCGCAAATCGATCCCGCCTTGCTAATGTGCCTGCAAGACCTCGACTACTGGGAAAAGAACAATCTCTACTCTGTTCCCAAACAGGCAACGCTTCTACACCACCGCGCAGTCAGGATACATCCATTCCTCAATGGGAACGGTCGTTGGTCGCGTATGCTCGCGAACATCTGGTTGTACCAGCACGATCAGAAGGTCGTGTTTTGGCCAGAAAAGCTAATCGGTACAACCAGCACCGAACGGAAGACCTACCTGGACGCGATTCGCGCAGCCGACAATGGCGACCTAGACCCCCTATTCAAGATGCAAGAACAATACGCCGAGTGGATCGATGATCCCGACGATGCTTAAAGCCTGAATGCTCGAAAACGAGTTTCCAGACGATGTCCTACCCGCAAATGGAATGGTCTACGACTGAGCGAACTGCACAGAACGTCACGGACCAACATGGTTGACGCTTACCAATAAGCCGACGCTTTCTCCACCTTAAACATCCGCCCCGCTTGTTCAGACAACGTCCAGTCCAGATTAGACAGCGGAATGTCAGGCGTGGCCCTACGAATGCCGAGCACGTGCTTCACGAAGCTGGTGGACCATTCCGTCGCTTCGGTTTCACCCGTGTCCGTGGCTTCCGTCAGCACGCTTTTCGCGTATATGGCGAAGCGTTCCAGCCAGTCATACAGTAGATCTCCTTCACCGTCGCTGACAGCATCAGCCTCCGCGGCAAGTCGCCCCGCTGCTGCCAGATCACGGTGACGGCTGGCTAACACGTTCAGACTGCCATGACGTTCAGGGGCAGCGATGAAGGTTACTACGCCTTCATAGTGTGCATTCAGTTCGGCCAGCGCGTCTAACAGCATCTGTTCCGTTATGGGTTCATCGAACTGGACCCGTGTCGCACCCTTGCTGATCTGCTTAGCGATTTCGACGCACCGATTCGTCCAGTACGACAGTGGCCGCGCACCTAACACCGGGTAGCCGTTCAGCCGGTTCCAAACCGTGAACTTCTGCCAAAACTGCCGCACCCGATGCCGCCGAAGCCGTGCTTCGTCTTCGGTGACTTCCGATACTCGTCCTAAGTAGAACCGCTGCTGTCGGCCGCTTTCGAGCTTGCCGACTTCTACGAAGTATTGACCTGATGTCACACCAATCTTGTCTTTGGCCATGTCGCGGGTGAAGGGTAGAAGGTTTTTTATAGGATAGACCGAATCCGATAAGCCACAGGGGTCTATCCGATAAAAGATCGCGTTTCCAGCGACTCTAGGACGTGAGGATTGCCGCTGAGACGAAGAAAGCCACGGAAAAACCGTGGCTTTCTTCAATCCGATATATGGAGGCGGGGGGAATTGAACCCCCGTCCTGATACGGCACAAATGACAGCCTCTACATGCGTAGCCCCATGGTTTATTGTCGCGCCGGCGGACGAGCAGGGGCACCCTGCCGCCGGAACCAGACGTCTATAGTCTTGACCCCGCGGCAACGTCCGACGTTGGGGTCCAGCCCGCTGTTTTGGCGTGCCGGTCAGCGAGCATCGCCGACATCACCAGACCACCTGTTATTAGGCAGCCATTGCGAACGCCGGAGCGCCGAAACCGACGCGACCGGCAACTGCACCATTGTTATTGGCAGTTAATGTTTGCCAGCTTTGGTAACCCGGCCAAGCAGGCGTCCGGGGCATGCCACCATCACCGTTGCCATCCAGTCGAAACCGGTCGCCCCCGGTGAACGCTTGGATTATACGCGGGGGCGGCCGTGCGAATCAACTGCATTCGCCAAGCACAAGAGCGGCCCTAAGATGCGGGCATGACTCAAGGCACGATTGTTGTTACGGGCGGGACCGGGAAAGCGGGCCGGGCGGTGATCCGCGATCTGTTGGACCATGGCTATCGGGTGATCAATGTCGATCAGGCGAAGCCGCAGGAGCGACTCTGCCCCTTCGTGGCGGCCGACCTGACGGACTACGGGCAGGCGGTGGCGGCGCTGTCGCGCGTGGACGGCGTGTGCGATCGCGTTGACGGCGTGGTGCACCTGGCGGCCATCCCGGCGCCGGGGATGCTCACGAACGCGGTGACGTTCCAGACCAACATGCTGAGCACCTACAACGTGTTTGAAGCGTGCCGGTGCACGGGCGTGAAGCAGGTGGTGTGGGCGTCGAGCGAAACGGTGCTGGGGCTGCCGTTCGATGTGCCGCCCCCCTACGTGCCGGTGGATGAGGACTATCCGGGTCGGCCGGAAAGCGCGTATTCGTTGTCGAAATTGCTGGGCGAGCAGATGGCCGAGCAGTTTTGCCGGTGGGATCCGACGATGAAGATCATTGGGCTGCGGTTTTCCAACATCATGGAGCCGGCCGATTACGCGAAGTTCGAGCAGTTCACCGCGAAGTCGCGCAAATGGAATTTGTGGGGCTACATCGACGCCCGCGACGCGGCGCAGGCGGTGCGGAAGTCCCTGGAATACGCCAAGCCGGGCGCGGATGTGTTTGTGATCGCCAACAGCAACACGGTGATGCAGCGGCCGAACGAAGACCTGCTGAACGAGATTTTCCCCGGCGTGCCGCGGAAGCGGTCGTTCCGGCCGCACGAAACGCTGCTGAGCATCGACAAAGCCAAGCGACTGCTCGGGTATGAGCCGCAGCACGATTGGTCGGCGAAATAGCTCGGCCGTGATCAGAACCCGGGCGGCGGGCCGTCGGGGGCGTTGCCGCGTCGGCGCATGCCCGGGCCGCCCATGTTCGGTCCTCCCATTCCTGGCCCGCCCATGCCGCGTTGTCCGTTGGAGCGCGGGGGGCGTTGGTTGTCGCGTGGGTCGAGCGTGCCCCAGAAGCCGCCGATGATGTACGGAAAGACGCCCGGCGTGACGTGGTAATGCCACCCACGCTGGGCGTCGTAGTGCATGTTGAAGCCGTTGAGCTTGTTGTCGCCCGTCAGGTCCTTGGCCATCACGTCTTTGGATTCATACGGCCCGTAGATCGGGTACCCGTCGAACGCCCATCCGAGCACCGGCGAATGCGCTTCGCCGGCGTCTTGCCAGGGTGTGTTCACGCAGATGGGGTACTTGTGATAGTGATACAGCCCGCGCTGGTCCGGGTGGCCGCAGCAAGCGTCCATGAAGCTGCTGGCATCCTGGCTGTTGGCGTCGAAGGGGTTGTAGAACACAACGCCGTTGGCAGCGATTCCGATCGGGCCCATTTTAAGGGCGTGATTGGTGTTGGTGGTGTCGGTGTAGGTGTGCCCTTGCCGCTCCTGGGGGTTCAGGGGGATGTAATAGGTTTCATTCTGCTCGGTGATGTAGTTGGGATTGCCGAGCAGGCCGCGTCCTTCGGACGGGTATTTTCCGGTCGGGTGATTGGGCAGGCCGTGCGTGTGGATGACCAGGGCCGTCTTGTCGAGCGTGACGATTTCATTGTCGGGCACGAACTGGTCGGTGCTCACGACGTGGCCGGTCAGGTCTTTGTCGCCGGCCCGCAACCAACTGCTCATGTTGCCCGCGAACGGGGCTTCGTATTGCCCATCAAAATAGAGCAGCCGATCGGCATTGCGATAATCGAACTGCCCGGGAACGCGGCTTTCGCCGGGGGCGGCGGCATAGAACCAGCGGCCGCCGATGGGAAGCAGATGATCGAGCGACACCGTCTGGCCGTGTGCGGCTGAGGGCGTGGGCTCGGTCTTTGCCTCCG
>JBQCCH010000031.1:0-3954 GCA_051962375.1 Tepidisphaeraceae bacterium | reverse complement strand
TTCTCAATCTGGATCGCCGACATCACCGTATTCAGCAACGGCAATCCTTTGGCGAGAAGATCTTCAAAATGCAGCGGCAGGCTTTCATTGACATTCGCGCCGCTCTGGTCGAGAGCCGAGAAATTACCGCCGAAATCTGCCTGGCGAATCGCCAGCGATGACATCATCGCAGAGCCGATGCAGATGGGCGTCCAATTGCCAAGATTCGTGGTCGTCCAGAACGGCCCGCCCGTGGGCCGCGCGACGGCACTGGTGATCGGAGCGATGTCATAATTCACCAGGTTCGTGGCTATGTTGCTGCGAGCGGTGGCGCTCAATTCCGACCCCAGCCAGTCATACGCGACGGCCAACCCCAGCGCCGCGCTCGCCTGGCCGACGAAAGACCCGTCACTGACGTTGGTCGTCCCGTTGGCCGCCAGGTAATTGCTGTAGCTGGTGGTGGCATCCAGGATGTTGCTCTGCATCGTGGCCAGGCTCGGCACCGTCGAGCCCACCAGCGATCGCCAGTTGGATTCGCCCCAGTACTCCGCCATCTTGTACGTCGAGACCATGTCGATCAGGCGATCGCGATCGCTGAACTGAAACGCATTGCCATTGGCGATGTCGGCCATGAAGGCCGAGTAGTTGCTGCTGTCCGTGCCGCTGGTCGGCGGGAAAGCCTGGTTGATCGCTTTGACCAGCAAGTCTCGCGCGGTGGTGTCGCCCCGATTGACGATCGCATCCATGGTCTGCCAGCGCAGCAGATTGTGCGTGGTCATGATGCGTTCGGGATCGGTGGACGTGTACTTGAACGAGCCATCAAGGGCTGAGAACAACGTCCTGGACTCCAGCGATTCGATCGCCACGGCATGCGTCGCCGGACGATGGATTGCCGCCGAGCGATGGATTGCGGGCGTGCTACGGGGTTTCCGCATGACGCACTCCTTTGTAGTGCCGGCAATGCCGCCGTAAGGATTGGCGGCCGGCCGGCGCGATGTGCGAAGCCGTCTCCTCCGCGATATCGACCGCGATCCGGCTCCGTGATTTCCTCTTCCGCGAGCGGCGCAACTCAGAAACGATTAAAACGCGCCCGGGTCGACAAGCGGCCGAGGGCTCATGCTGAAGAGCGCCGACAAACAATCCGCAAAGGTACCGCCTCCCGTGCGCTGGCGAGCCGCGTATTTCTCCGATTAGTCCCGCATTTTGTTAGGCAATCCCGGGTCATAAGAAATGAAGGACGCCGCGATAAAAATGACGTTAGTTCTCCGCGATAAGTGCGTTGACGCTCAAAAAAGCGAGTTGTAGGTTAACTCCGTCAAAGGCGACGCAGCCAATCGCTCGGCTAGTCCGGCAAAGTAGATTGGCCGCTCAAGGCAAAGGTTCGGCTGTCGCCCTTCACGTCGGTTTCTGAACGAGTCGTTTCATGCATCCGCAGTCTGTCCGCGTCGAGCGCGTTTGTGCGCGCTTGATCCCATAGCGAGCGGCAGCGCGATCGGGTGCCATCTTTGGCTGGGAGAAGATATGGCGGAGGTCATTCGGAACAATCTGGGGACACAACAGCGTAAAGCCGGCGTAGGCATTCGACGCCATGCGGTGGCGGCGGCAGTCGCGATCGCCGCCGCGTCGGCGAGCTCGGCATGGGCAACCAGCTACAGCTGGGACCCCGGCGCTACCCCCGCAACCCCCAGCGGCGGCAACGGCGCCTGGAATATCAGCAATCCCTACTGGGCCAACGCCGGCAACGACTTCATCTGGACGAATGCCGCCAGCGATACGGCAACGTTTGCCGGCACT
Organism: Tepidisphaeraceae bacterium; assembly: GCA_051962375.1. GTDB lineage: Bacteria > Planctomycetota > Phycisphaerae > Tepidisphaerales > Tepidisphaeraceae > RYN-431. The sequence continues at coordinate 2,181 of JBQCCH010000031.1, read as the reverse complement.
GCGGGCAACATCTCCATCACCGCCCCGATCCAGGCAAACGCGCTGACCTTCACCACGGCCGGCTATGTCATCAGCGGCGGCTCGGGCGGGTCGTTCGTGCTCTCCGGAACGACACCCACCATCACCACCACCGCCGACGCGACGTTCAATGCCGCGATCGGCGGAACCGCTGGCCTCACCAAGGCCGGCGCTGGAACGCTGACGCTCGGCGGCGTGAACACCTACACGGGCAACACGACGCTGAACGCCGGGAAAATCACCCTCGGCACGGGCGCGGCCTTCGCGTCGAGCTCGAACATCGTCCTCAATGGCGCCAGCACGCTCGACCTGGGCGGCAACAGCCAATCGGTCGCGAATCTGTCGCTTGGAACAAACAACAGCACCTACACCGGCGCGATCACCAACGGCAGCCTGACGGTTTCCAATGCCACCGGCGTCACGCTGGCCGGCTCGAACGCGACGGCCAGCTCGCTGACGAAGCTGGATTTGAGCGGCCTGTCGAATTTCACCGTCAACCTCACCGCTGCGGGTAAGACGCTGCTGGTCAGCAATCTCTCGGGCGGGGGTGTGAATCCGGTGGCTGTCACTCAGGTAGTGCTCGGCAACAACAACACGTTGACGGCCTCCAATCTCCAGATCGGCAACGGGCAGGGCGGCACAACGTCGTCCGCGCCCTTCCACTCGGGTGTTCTCGATCTGGGCCAGACCAACGCCATCAATGCCGATTCGCTCACCCTGGGCGCTTACCGGGCCGTCGGCACGCTGGATTTCCGATCCGGCCTAACGGGCGCGACGGTGACGCTCCGCGGTTACGCCGGCAATACGGCGATGAACCAACTGCTGGCGGCGCAAAATCAGAACGGCGCTAATACAACCAGCACGATCGATCTGACGGGCGGCTCGGTGGACGGCATCGTGACCACCGGCATCGTCAGCCAGACCAACAGCGGCGGCGCTACCGCCAACGGCTTCCTCTCCATGGGCGCCGGCACGATGACTTTCAACACGCTGGTCATCGCCAACTCCATCAGCACCAATGCCGTGACCGCGGCCAACGCGCTGGGCACGCTGAACCAGAACGGCGGCACGATCGTCGCCAATGCGGTGAATCTGTCGCTGCGCAATCCGGCCTCCGGAGGCATCGCGGACAACGTCTCGGGCACTTACAACCTCGGCTCAAGCAATTCGGCCACGCTCTCGGCCGCTACGATCGGCTTCGGTGCCGGATCGGTGGCATCGAATGCCCGCGAGGTGATCAACTTCAATAACGGCGTCATCACCAATTACGATCCGTCGCTCAGCCAGTCGGGCGCGGCCGCGCTTGTGGGCGCGCCGACCTCCGCCCAAAACCTGGTGATCGCCGGGAACACCGGTGGTGGGGCGGGCAACAACAACTCCACCCTGACGATCAATCTCGCGTCGACCGGCTCACACGCCCTGCGTGCCACCAGCGGTCAGAGCATCACCGTCGCGTCAACGGCGCTGATCGCCGGCAACGGCGCTCTGACGGCGGATGGACCGGGCACGGTGATTCTCCGCAGCACGAACACGTACGTCGGCGGAACGCGAATTTCGTCAGGCACCGTCGTCACGGGCAACAACGCCGCGCTCGGAGCCGGGGCGGTCAACGTCTCCGGCACGGGGAATCTCACGATCGGCGACGGCGCTGCCAACACGCTCGGCGGCATCAGTGGCCTGGCGATGGCGGACGGCACCACGCTGAAATTCGCCAATGCCGCCAGCGCCATCACGCTGGCCAGCGGCGCGTTCACGCTCGGCAACATCAATCTGGATCTGAGCAATCTCTACAACACCGACGGCACCTACACGCTCATCAACGGCCAGGCCGGCGCGAATGCGATCGGCATGCCGACGTTCCTTAATGCAGACACGGCCAATCACGCCTATTCGTTTGCCGTCTCCGGCAACAACGGCGTGTTGACGGTTTCAGAAGTGCCGGAACCCGCACTGCTTGGCGTGGCCGGGCTGGGCGTGGCGGCGCTGATCCGCCGTCGGCGGCGAGCGGACGCCTAAACGGCATCCTCCTCATACCCTTCACGCACCGGCCCCGCGCGCCCCCCCCCCCGGAGGGGAAGGGGCCGGTAATTTTGGTTAACAACAAGGGATTACAAAAAAAAAATATTTTTTATAAAAGAAAACACACGGATATATTTGGTGTAT
>JBQCCH010000030.1:0-2888 GCA_051962375.1 Tepidisphaeraceae bacterium | reverse complement strand
AGCGTCGAAGAAGGCGGCGTTGCAATCGGTCACTTCCGCGGCCAAGGTCAGAACGTCTGGCGAAAGTTGATCTCCCGCCAAGGCCCGGCGGCGCAGGTCGGCCTGCATCTTGACGGCGCCTTGCGTCCAAACCGACCAGTGCCCGAGAAGTCCGCCCACGATTCGACGCGATCTTCCGCGAGCTTGGCTCGCTGAGGGATCGCAGGACATGTCACGGAAGGGCGTCAGCAAATCCAGCACGATGTTGTCATCATTGCCGGTGTACAAGGCGACGTCGTCGCGCCCCGCGTCGATGACGGCGCGGACGACATCGAGCGTCTGATAGCGGTTAAACGGAGCGATTTTCACCGCCACAACGCCGCCGACGGTTTCAAACAGTCGTCGCCAGAATGCATACGACAGCGCCCGCCCGCCGACGGCCGGCTGCAGATAAAAGCCGATGACCGGGATCCGCTCGGAAACGACGCGAACGTGATCCACGAGCGCCGCTTCCGACGCCGTCGCCAGAGCCGCCAGGGAAAGCAGTCCTGCGTGATAGCCGAGCCGTTTCAAAAGATCTGCTTCCGCGACGGCCTGCGTGGTTTTTCCGCAAATGCCACCGATGCGGACCAGCTTTTCGTCGCGGATCGCGTCCGCCCGGTTCATCTCGTCGGCGGCCAAGTGAAGGACCGGCTCAAAGAGCCCGATACGGGGTTCTCGGATGGCGAACTGCGTCGTATGCACCCCCACGGCCAGGCCGCCGACGCCTGCGGCGATGTAGTAGCGGCTCAAAGCCCGCTGCCGACGTTCATCAAGCCGACGCGCGGTCGTCAGGGCCAGCGGATGCGCAGGGAGGGCGATGCCTCGACGCAACGTCGATACAAACGAGAGATCGGCGGTCATGGGTTCAGAACTTGCCATCGCGGGCCTCGAAGTGGGTGGGTTTATTGAGCGTGGCGCCGCCGTCCTTGATCCAATCGGCGGTCCAGTCGATGAGTCGGCTGACCGAGAACTGCGGATAACCGAAAAGGGCGTGGCTCTTTTGCGCGTTGTTCAGCAGCGCGTCGGGCCGCTCGGTACCAACAAATTCGACTGACCGACCCATCCGTTCTGCCATCTGCTCGGCGACACGGCGGACGCTCAGCAGTTCCGGGCCGGCGATATTGAGTACACTCGCCGGCGAGTCCGCAAGGGCGAGCGCCGCCAGCGCCATGGCGTTTGCATCCCCTTGCCAGATGGCGTTGATATGACCCATCGCCAGGTCGATCGGCTGACCGGCCCATACCTTCTGCGCCAGATCGACCAGAACGCCGTAGCGCAGTTCACAGGCGTAATTCAACCGGATGATGACTGCCGCCAAGCCGTGGGAATGACTGAAGTGTTGGAACATGCGTTCGCGGCCGACGCAGCTCATCGCATAATCGCCCGCAGGCTGCAGGGTGTCCGTTTCAACGGACCCGCCCGTGGCAATCGGTGTTAATCCGTACAGATTGCCGGTTGAAAACGCGGCGAAGCGACTGTTCGGAAACCGCTGACACACCCGGCCGGGGAGATAGGCGTTCATTGCCCAGGTGAGCCCCTCATTGCCGGTCGTGCCGAACTTCATGCCGGCCATGTAGATGATGTTTTTCGCATCGGGCAGGGCGGCTAAATCGCGGTCATTCAGCAGGTCGCAACGAATGGTCTCGACGCCGGCGCGTTCCAGTCGCTCTCGCTCATCGGCTTGGCCGAATCGAGAGACGCCGATCACCCGCCGCTGATCACCGGCTGCCAAGGCGGAGCGTTTGGCCATCCGAGCAAGCGTGGGCCCCATCTTTCCGCCGACCCCCAGGACAAGAATATCGCCCGGAATTTGCGCCAGCCCCTTTACGAGGTAGTCCGGCGGTTCGGACAGTAAGTCTTCGAGCGCGTCAACGTCCGTGGGCCGCGGTGTTACGCCGATTGATTCAGTTTGTGAAAGCCTCATGGGAATCCGGGAATATATTTGTTCGAATAAATGTTTGAAATGTTCGACTTTTTGAGTACATTACCAACTGATCGAACAGCTGCCAAGCGTGAAATTTGCGATGGGCGTGAAACTGAGGGCCGATGGGAGTGCTGTTGGGCCCTCGGTGGGGAGTTGTTTGCCGCCGGGTGGATTGCTGCGGTGGTGTCGGTCGGGCAAGTTCGTCGGGTAGGAAATCGTTATGGCTTTTAAATTCGCACCCTCTGCGTGGGTCCCATTTTCGGACAAAGACGTCATATCGCGCTGCCGCGCGGTGACGCGTGCCGAGATCGACAAGCACCCGAACCCGGACTTCAAAATCCGCGTTGTTCCGGACGCCGATGTGGAGTTCCTTTGGGTCACGGACATGGTTCGCCGCATCAAGGCGGCTGCGGATGCCGGGCAGCGGTTGGTGATGATCGTGCCGAACCCTTGTCCGACGTATCGACACGTCGCACGGCTGTTGAATGCGATGCGAGTGGATTGCAGCAAGCTGCACTGGTTTGCGATGGACGAATACGCCAACGAGCAGGGGAACGTCGCTCCGGAAACGTGGGAGCTGGGCTTCACGTACGCGATGAAGAAGTATTTCTATCACGTGTTGGACCAGGACCTGCGACCGCCGGAGAAGCAGCTGGTGGGCTTCACGGACAAGAACGTGGGACACTACAGCCAGCTCATTGCCGACGCCGGCGGGGCGGACATCTGCTACAGCGGCCCTGGGTGGACGGGGCATTTGGCCTTTATTGAGCCGGACGCGCCGGAATTCGCCGGATCGCTCGACGAGTGGCGCCAGATGGGTTCGCGGCTGGTCACGCTGAGCCCGTTCACGATCGCACAAAACTCGATGCACGGCAGTTTTGGGATGAGCGGCGACCTGGCGGCGGTGCCGCCTCGGGCAGCGACCATCGGGCCTGCGGACGTT
>JBQCCH010000029.1:0-2533 GCA_051962375.1 Tepidisphaeraceae bacterium | reverse complement strand
CCCCCAATGCCTTGTCGCGCTGCCAGTCGCGGGCCGACACGTCATTCGCACAGGTGTAGCCGAACACATAGTCCAGCGCGTTCTCTTTCGACACGTGCCGCGCCGTTTTGCCGATGACCACGCACAACTCGGCTTCGTAATCGACGCTCTTGCTGTTGGACGGGAGCACGATCGCAGCGTCCGGATCATTCAGTGTGCCGGAGGCTTTGATGAACAGCATCGGCGTCGGCGGAATCTCGCTTTTGCTTTCGGCGGCGTGGGCGCGGTAGTTGAGCCCGATGCACAAGATGTCGGCCGGCACGAGCGGGGCCAGCAATCGGCCGACCTGCACTTCGTTCTGGCCCACGCGGTAATTGTCGAACAGATCGCCCTCAATGAGCTTCGCGCGCCCGTCGCCCAGCAATTGCCCGGTCACCACCTGCCCATTCATCATCCATCGACCAATCTTCACGACAGCACCTCCGCCCCGATGATAAACCCAAACGCCTCCCCCCGCGCCGCCACCACCGGGGCAACCCAACAATTCTGAAGAATCTGTAATTTACAGCACCAACCCAGCGATCTCCGGCCCCATTGACCCGCAACACCGACCTATTGATACCGACAACGATTGATTCAGACGCGCTACGCCCGATCGCGCATTCATCGGACGCCTTGGCGTCGCCGCGATCCGGCGTCGCCGGGCCGAACTTCCGCTCGCGGTATGAAATCGCCGCTGTCCGGGCCGCCGAGCGTTCCTCCCCTCCCGCGATCGCCGGACGCGGTTGACAACCCCCCGCATATCGCAAAGGATGACATTGAAGCACTCAGGATTCGGAGCGAATGCATGTCGAAGGCGGTCGTTGGTCTAGCACTGAGCCAGGAGATGTCCAAAAAGATGTTTCGCATCGAAGACCTGGATCGTCTTCATGCGGTGGCATCGGTTCGCGGGCCCATGCCGTCGCCCGCGACGCTGGATGACCTGCGCCGGGTGATGGGCGATGCGTCCGTGCTGATCACCGGCTGGGGCACGCCGCGGCTGACGCAGCCCTTGCTGGTCGATGCGCCGAAACTCAAACTCGTCGCCCACAGCGCCGGTTCCGTTAAAGGCCTCGTCGAAGACGTCTTGTTCGATCGCAACATCCGCGTCACCACCGCCGCGGCCGCGAATGCGGTATCGGTGGCGCAATTCACGGTCGGCATGATGATCAGCATGCTGACGCAGGTTCCGTGGATCCACACCGCCTACGCCAAGGGCGATCAGGAAGATTTCCGTCGCCGCCGGGCCGTGATCCGGGAACTGATGGACATGGAGATCGGCATCATCGGCGCGTCGCGCGTGGGGCGTGAAGTCATCGCGCTGCTGAGAACCTTCCCCCGGCTGACGCTGAAATGCTACGACCCGTATCTCAGCGAAGAGGCCGCCGCCGCTCTCGGCGTGACGCGGGTCAGCCTGCAGGACGCCTGCCGCTGTGAGATCGTCACCATCCACGCGCCCAACCTTCCGGAAACGCACCGGATGTTCAATGCCCGCACGCTCGCGCTGCTGCCGGACCATGGATTGCTGATCAATACGTCGCGCGGCGCCCTGGTCGATGAAGACGCCCTGGTGCTGGAGATGAAGCGACGGCCGCTCTACGTGTGCCTGGACGTGACCGATCCCGAACCGCCGAAGCCCGATTCGCCCTTGCGAACCGCTCCCAACCTGTTGATCACGCCGCACATCGCCGGTGCGATGCAGCAGGCCTGCAAGGACATGGGCAAATCGGCGATCGACGAAGTGCTGCATTTCCTCGCCGGCGAGCCGCTGAATCACGAAGTGACCCGCGCCATGATGCCCACGCAGGCCTGAGTCAATCGGCAACTGCCCATCGGCATTCGGCAACAGCAGACCTCGGCTGGCTTAACGCACGCGCTCCAGCAGCGCCCGCACGCGGGCAGCATCCACTTCGCGATCGACGTGGCCCTCGTGCTTGAAATACGTTCCGACAATCACGCCGCTCACATGCGGCAGGAATGCCTCGACGCTCTGAGCCGTCACGCCTGACCCGATGAAGATCGGCGACGTCGGTGCGGCGCGGCGGACCCGCTCGGCTTTTTTGACGTCGGTCGCCTTCCCCGTGCCGGCGCCGCTCACCACCAATCCGTCCGCCAGCCCGCGAGTCAGCACATCGTCCACCTCGTGCTCCAGCTCAATCCCCGCGCCCAGCGGGGCCGAATGCTTGACGTCCACGTCGGCCATGATTTTGATCGCCTCGGCGGAAAGGGTTTTTCGCAGCCGCAGCAGGTCCGCGGCAATGCCTTGGATGACGCCCTGGTCGGTCACGCGGGCGCCGCTGAGCACATTCACCCGAATATAGTCGGCCCCGCAGGCGTGCGCGATCGAAAGGGCCGCGCACCCGTCGTTTCGCAAGCAATTGATCCCCAGCGGCACGCCCGAAAACCGCGGCCGCACCGCGCCGGCGACCGCCGTGAGCTGCGCGATCGTGTGCGGCGGCACGTGGGAGGCATAAAACGGCACGTCGCCGAAATTCTCCAGCATCAGCCCGTGCAC
>JBQCCH010000028.1:0-2027 GCA_051962375.1 Tepidisphaeraceae bacterium | reverse complement strand
CCCCGCATCAACATCACTCGTCGCATCACCGCCTCCCGCTCCCAGTTTATCGCCGCGATTCCAGGGCGTCGGCCAAAAAGTGGTGGCCCGGTCGCGAGAAAAATTTTCCCGATCCCTGCGGAATGTCCGATAAACCAGCGTGAGGGGACGTGACGCCATCGCGTCGATGCCCGGCGCCGGCGCGCCTTGTCGGGAAGGAATGAGAATGCAGACATCGTCAGGTGGCCCCATCGGCTCACGCGACACCGTGCGAATCCATCGGTCTTCAAGCGGTCGGCCGTCAATCCCTCGGTCTTCCATGCGTCGACCTTCACTCAGTCGATCGCTTGGCGCGAGCAGCGCCGTGCTGCTGGCGTGCGCCGGAGCGATCCACGCAGCCCCGGTCATTCTCAGCATCAAGGACTTGGGCACGCTCGGCGGCACCGTCAGCCAGGCGGCCGGCTACAGCACGCTGAATGCCTCCGGGCAGGTCGCCGCCTATTCCACGGTCGGCAGCGGGTCGATCTATCATGACACGGTCTTATCCGTCACGAACGGCGTGCTTTCCTCGACCGACCTGGGCGTGATCGCCGCCAACACCAACAGCTATGCGTACAGCATCAATGCGTCCGGCCAGATCGCCGGCGTCGCCACCGTTTCGGGCGGGGCGTCGCACGCGGTGCGATCGCCCGCGGCCGGCGTCAGTGGATCGCTGGTCGATCTAGGCACCCTCGGCGGCACCACCAGCTATGCCTACGGCATCAACAGCAGCGGGCAAGTCGTCGGCTATTCCTCAAACGGCACGCAATATCACGCCTACCGAACCGCCGCCAATTCCACCATCACCGCTGGCGCTGATCTGGGCACCTTTGGCGGCATCGGGAGCTACGCCTACGGAATCAACGACAGCGGCCAGGTCGTCGGCACTTCATTCACCACGAACAATCTGGCTGAGCACGCGTTTCGCACGAGCGGCACGCTGACGGCCGCCAGCGACATCGGCACGCTGGGGGGCACCACCTCGATCGGCTACGCGATCAACGCTTTCGGCCAGGTGGTCGGCACGTCGAGCCTCACCGGTGATGCCGTCTCGCACGCCTTTCGCACCACCGCCACGGGTTCCATCACCGCATCGACCGACCTGGGCACGCTCGGTGGCGGCAGCAGCTACGCCTACGCGATCAACACCGCCGGCCAAACGGTCGGCTATTCCCGCACCGCCGCAAACGTCACGCACGCATTTTTCGTGGATGTGACCGGCGACATGATCGACCTGAACACGCTCCTGCCGCAAGACAGCGGCTGGACGCTGCAATACGCCACCGGCATCAATGACAACAGCCAAATCTCCGGCTACGGGCTGATCAACGGGCAGACGCACGCCTTTCTCTTGACCATCCCCGAGCCGACGACGATGGGGCTGCTGGCGCTGAGCGCGATCGGCCTGCTGCGGCGTCGCCGGCACTGATCGTCGCGTGCTGCCGAAGCCGCCGCAGGTTTAGCTTTCCAGCAAATGTTGCACGAACCAGTCGCGCGCCAAATGAGCGACCTGCTCCAGCGTGCCCGGCTCTTCGAACAGATGCGTCGCCCCCGGGACGATTTCCAGCCGATGCTCGGCCCGAAGCTCGCGGGCGGCCTCGCGATTGAGGGACAAGACTTCAAAATCATCGCCGCCGACGATCAGCAGCGTCGGCGCTTTCACCAGCGAAATGGCATCGCCGGCCAAATCGGGTCGCCCGCCGCGTGAAACGATCGCGCCGACATTCGCCTGGTTCGATGCCGCCGCCACCAGCGCCGCCGCCGCACCGGTGCTGGCGCCGAAGTAGCCCACGCGCAGCCCGCGCGTCGACACGTGTCGGCCCAGCCACTGCGTCGTATCCGACAAACGCTGCGCCAGCATGGCGATATCGAACCGGAGCGATCGCGTCTGCTCGTCGACGATCTCCTCCTCGCGCGTGAGCAAATCCAGCAGCAACGTGGACAAGCCCGCCTGCTGCAGCTCGCCGGCGACGAACCGGTTCCGCGGGCTGTGCCGGCTGCTGCCGCTG
>JBQCCH010000027.1:0-3561 GCA_051962375.1 Tepidisphaeraceae bacterium | reverse complement strand
GCGCTGGTGACCAGCATGCTGCGACTGAGGCGAAGCCGAATGGATTTCCACGCGATTTCCACCGCTTTGCCGATCGGCAGGGCAATCAGTCGCTGGTTGGCGGGGGAGGCCTGGGTCATGTCGCGCCCGATTTGTCGGTTTCGATATGCACGCCGACAAGCCCCTTTTTCATGAGCGTTTGCAGGAACGTGAGCGTAGGCACTTGCGCCTCGCGGAGGTTCAGGTCATACCGCTGTGCGAGCCGGCGGATGATCTGCTCGACGGAAGTCCGGCCGTCGATGGCTTCCCACACGAAAAGTCCGATGGCATCGAGCTCGAAGGCCTTGGTCGCGCCGGCGGGCAGGCGGAACAGCAGCCGGCCCCAGCGCGGCTGCTCAAGCGTCACGCGCAGCATGCCCCCGCCGGCCCCATCGCGGGTGATGTCGGCATCCACCAGCCGCACCGGCTTGGCGCGCAGGGCTTCCTGATTGGTGAGCCGCGGTTGTGGCGTGCCGAATCGAAGCACCGATCACCTCTGCCCAAGTTCCACGATGGAAGTCCCGTCCGCTGTGTCCATTGTACCGAACCGGCCACGCCAACCAATGCCCTGCAGCAGAAGATTCGCCCGCTCGGCGTCGGGGCCTTGCCCGACAACCAGCCGATCGCGGGCTCGATCATGAAAGGCCAGCAACACCTGCCGCGGCGGAACTTTCCAGGCGAACCGCATGCGTCGGCGCCGGGCTGCGACCGCGGACAGCCCGTCGCAGCGTTCGCCACCGATGGGAAGCTTAACGTGCTGTGGCTCATCGACGGCTCGATAAAATCGTGTCGCCGATGCCGGTTGAATGGCGAGCCATTGCGCCAAGGGTTGTCGCGCCAGCGCCAATCCCGCCGGCCGAATCTGTCGGATCAATACCTGTTGCTGATCGGCATCACGAAACGCGAGCGTGTGATCGCCCGCATTCAGCCGGTACCACTGCAGCACATACCCCGGTGGTGAAATCAGCTGAAGATCAAACATCGACCATTGCCGCGGAGCATCGGCATTCGCATCCCGGAGTGAGTCGAGCGCCGCCTCGAATTCGGGCCGTTGCCGGCGGTTGGCGTGATGCACGACCTGCACCACCCGATTGGAATCGCGACTGAAGCCAATCCAGACATCGCGACCGGGCGGGGCGGGATCGCGATAAAGAAACGCGTGTTGCCAATGCTCCGCCGCCCGCGTCACCGCCTCGTCGGCCGCCAGCGCGCCGATCTCCTCGCCCATGAGTCGTCGGATCAGGGCCGCAGGTTCTTCCCGCTTGGCAAGCTGGCGCCAGCGCACGCCCAGCCGGGCTGCGTGCAGATCTGCTAGAAGGAGCGAGCCTTTCGCGAAATCCCCCTCCACTTTGACCGGGTTCCAACTCGCCGGCGCGTGAAACGACAATCCTTGCCAACTGATCGATTGAAAGCGGTCATCCATGGGCGGCGAGGCTGTAGTTCGGGAGCAAGTAGGCATCATCGACAAGTGCACCACATCAATACGGACTTTGGAACACGCTTTTGCTGATGAAAACAATGCCCAGGCTCAGCATCATCACCAGCCCGGTGCCTGCGCTGTAGCCGGCATAAAAGACGATGATGTATTGCTTCCACATTTCCCCGAATTTCCGCGCAAAGTAATGTCGGCCGAGCAGTGCGCCCAGGAATTGCGGAATGATCACGTGGGGGGCCGACTGATCTAATCCGCGGATGAGCCCGTAGACGAGCAGGATCGGCAAGCTGAAAAATCGAAGGACGCCGAACAGGCTCACCGCGATTCCGAAACCGATGAACAGGTACGACCAATGAAACGCCTCGGCGAATGGGCCGTGCGCGCCGCCGGGCATGGTGGCGCTCATCATCAGGCCCGACCGAAACGCAATCGCCTCCCACATGGTCTGCGTGTACGGAAAGCTTTGACTCGGAACCGGCGCGATGTTCCAGATGAACTGGCTGAAGACGATCGTGCTCACGAAGGCGATCGGCAGGATGAACAATTCGGCCTTCAGCATCGTGCGGATCTGCGTGCCGGTCAGCTCCGTCTTGCGGAAATAGAGGGTGGCCGAACCATAATTGTTGGCGGGAAAGGGCGCGAACCAGATGGCAGCCCCCTGGTAGCCGGTCAGAATGAAGGTTGCTTCCCGCACGAACGGAATGTTGACGGCATTTCCGATGATGCCTTCCATCCGGGCGGACACGTAACTGATGATCGGCGTGTAGATGAACCCGTAGAAGATGAATACGCCCAGCAGCGTCCAGGTGACCGGCGACCCGACGCCTTGCCGATGTGCATGCTGCAGGAGCAGGTAGGCCGTCGTGATGGTGACGGTCATCGTGCCAAAGTAGATCGCGACGGCGACCCACATATGGATGTCGCCGCGGCCGGGCGGGGGTTTGAGCCGTTCCCAGAACGATTGCCGCTGCCCCGATTGATTGCCCGCCAGCCGCGCTTCACGCAGGCTCGCGAAGACCTGGTAAAAACCGATGAACGCGATCGCCAAGGTCAGGCCCAGCCCGAAGCTGAAGAAAAAATCGAGCGTGTTGCTGTTCAGCGTGCGGATTGCGCCCATCCCGGGCGCCCAGTCGTGAAGGATGCCGGCATGGTAAAGAAAGGGGCTGGCGATGATCGTCAACACCAATCCTGCAAAGCTGCCCACCATCGCCCAGAAGGGGAGCACCATGCCCAGGATGACCAGCCCCAGGTCGAACGACAGCATCATGGGCGTGGCGGGGATGAATTTTTCGATGTTGCCGGTCAGATCCTTGAACGGCACGGGGAAAATGGAGATCTGGTCGGGCAGAAACGCGCCGGTGATGGCGGGCAACGCCAGGTAGATCACGGCGAAGGCCATCCCCAGCACGGCGCCGAAACTGAAAACGCGCCACCGCCAGGTTTCCTGCCCGCTTGACGCATCCGCCAACGCCGTCACGCCGGCCGCGCCGACGGGCGCCATGGGGAAGGGGAGTTTTTCGACGTCGCTGGTGACCCGGTACATGATGTAGCCGAGTCCAAAGTTATCCAGCCTCGCCAGTAACATGCCCAGGCCCATAAGCGCGATGGGTACGTACCACGCGGGGTTGAAAAAGCTGCGGCTGCCGAGCACGTCGAGCGAATGCGGCGCGTACCAAGTGGGAATCTTGTCGGCGATGCCGAACTTGCGCATTTCCTCCGATTGCACGACGAACTGCTGCCACAGCAACCCTTGGCCCGGCCCCGAATGCACAAGCGTCGCGCCGGCCATGTAATACAAAATATAGATTTCCGGCCGCGAAAGGTGCGTGAAGGAGCGGCGGGCAACTTCCAGAAATAGGATGATCGTCACCCACTGCGCCGCCGGTCCGATGTCTGACCCGGTCACCAACTGCATGTACATGCTCGCCGGCGTCATGATCAGCCCGACGAACAGGCCGCCGATCATGGCTTTAAGACCAAAGGAATCCACCCAGGTTTCGGGCGGACGCATCAGGTCGCGAAATTGCTGCAGTTCGCGGTCTTGGGTCATGCGAGTCTTACCACCTCATCGTCGCTCGTCGTCACCACATCGCGCGGCACATCGGCAA
>JBQCCH010000026.1:0-4434 GCA_051962375.1 Tepidisphaeraceae bacterium | reverse complement strand
GGCTTCGCCGGTCTTCCACCAGTCGGCGGCGTCGCGCTTCGACTTTTTCGATTTCTTCTTCGGTTCTTCGTCGGACCAGGGCAGGTCCGATTCTTCGGCGCTGGGGCTTGAGCCCTCGTCGGGAGCGCCTTGTCCTTTTTTCACCAGCGTGGCCAGTTGCGTTGCGAAGACGGTGGCGATCTCGCGGAGCATCGACGTGTCTTCGTCGCGGAAGGGGGTTTTGCCGTCGCGGAAGAGCGTCACGACCGCCAGGGATTCGCCCAGGTACGAGCAGCTGGTGCTGATCGCGGTTTGGTTGGGCAGAATCTTCTGCTCGGCGGGCGTGAGCATGTGGTTCAGTTCGTCGGCCGACAGGTGGAGGAAGCCTTCACGGACGGTCGATTGCACCAGCGTGTCGCGCAGCAGCGAGGTGACGTTCTGCGAGCCCACCAGCGTGTATTTCATGTACGCGCCGAGCTCGAATTTGCTTTCGTCGTCGCTCAACCACACGGCGATGTTGCTGTAGCCGGCTTCCTTCAGGAGCCAATCCATGGCGTGGCAGAGGAGTTGTTCCAGGTCGATCGCCTGCTCGATGCAGCGGCGGAAGCTTTCCTGCGTGCGGGCGGTCTGCATCTGCGAGGCGACTTCGCCGTACGCGCCGATGAGGTCGTTGCACAGCAGGTCGACTTTCTTGCTGACCATGCGGCGGGATTTGTTCATTTCCCGGAGCACGTGCTTGAGCCGGCCGAGGCGGCGTTCCTTGAGGCGCGATTGGCGTTGGCGGCGCAGGGCGGCTTTGACCTGGTCTTTCGCCTGCTGGGCGGAGAAGGGCTTGGGCAGGTAGTCCAGAACGCCGTGCCGCAGGGCGAAGACGCTGTGATCGACGCGCGGCTGGGCGGTCATGAACATGGCGCCGGCGTCGGGGTTGGTGAGGCGCAGCTCTTCGAGCAGGTCCATGCCGCTGCCGTCGGGGAGGCAGACGTCGGCGATGAGCAGGTCGATGGGGTGCGCCTGCATCATGCGGCGTGCGTCGGCCATGGTGGCGGCGACGCGCATGTCGCACGCGATTCCGGCGCCGATCAGGTCGCGAAACAGCTCGATCATGTCCGGCTCGTCATCGACGACCAGCACGACCGGCGACTGGATCGAGGGTTTGCACACTGCGTTAGCCATTACTGCACTCCGAAGAATTTCTTCCCGACTACCAACTGCTGACTGCTTCATTCCGCCTAGGCGAGCCGGGCGGGTTCATTTCGAAAATCCGCCGTCGCCAGCGGAAGGACAAAGATCGCCCGGGTTCCCCCGCCGGGTCGGCTTTCGAGTCGGAGCGTTCCGCCGGCCGATTCCACCCAGCGCTGGGCTTTGGACAATCCCATGCCCTGCTGCCGGCCGGCCGTCTTGGCGCTGAAGAACGGGTCGAACGCGTGCTTGAGCACGTGCTCGTCCATGCCGCAACCGTTGTCGGTCACGCTCAGCACCAGGCGCTGCCCGAAGGCATCGAGGCTCGAAGCCAGGGTCACGCGCCCGGTTTTCGGGTCGGTCGCCTGGATCGCGTTGATCACCACTTCGCCGATCGCTTCGGCGATTTGTGTCTGGTCCACCATCGCCGGCGGCACATCGCCGCCGCGCACGTCAAGGGTCCTATCGGCCAGTTCGGCGTGGGCCTTGGCGTGTTCGATCGCCGAATCCAGCAGCTGTGACATCTCGCAGGCGATCGGACGCGGCGTCTGGGGCTTGGCAAAATGCATCAGGGCCGTGATCAGGTCGCTGAGCTTTTGCGATTTGTCGTAGATGAGCTTGGCCGATTCGCGGTCCTTGGGGTCGGCCAGGGTGGAAGCCAGCAACTGCGATCGTCCGGAGATGACCGCCAGCGGGTTGTTCATTTCGTGCGCTGCGCCGGCGGCGATCTCGGCGACGCTCTTGAGCATCTTCGTGCGGTCGATTTCGCTCTGGGCGGACTGCAGCCGGCGATTGACGTCGGCGAGTTGCTCTGAGAGGGTTCGGGCTTCGTCGCGGATCTGGCAGGTGCGCAGGGCGAGTCCCCAGCCGTTCATGAGGGCGGCGAGTTCCTGCGCCTGCGGCCCGAGGCGCTGGGCTTCGTCGGCGTCGCCGCCCCAGACGATGCCGCCGATGCATTGGCCTTCAACTTCCAGCCGCAGCCAGTAGCGGTGCGTCGCGCCGAGCCGGGGCGAGAAGCTTTCCAGGAGCCATTCCATGTCGCGCGTGATGCCCAGCACCGGACCCTGCCCGGCGGCGGGGCGGTCGGGCATGTGCATCGCGGGCAGCGCGGTTTCGCTGGCGCCGTCGATCAGGTTCGATTGGATCAATTGCCCCTCGGCGTCGACCAGGCCGATCTCGACATACCCCGCGGCGGGGGGCATGGAGAAGGCGGCGACCATCCGGGCATCCAGCACGGTGGCGGCCGTTTGTCCGATCGCGTGCAGGACCGTTGCCGGCGGGGCGTCGGGGCGCAGCTCGTTCTGGAAGGAGGCGAGCGCTTCGAAGTATTTCGAGCGGATCGACAACCGGCGATTTCGCGACGCGAGCTGGTCGCTGACGCGCGACAGTTCGCGGTTCGCCTGCGTGAGCGCTTGCTTGTAGAGGTCTTTTTCGGCCGCCTGTCCGAGCCCCAGCGCCTGGGCGCGCTGCTCGATGGATCGCCCGAGGTCGGCCAGGGCCGCATCGATTTGCGTGGGGAGCAGGCCCAGCGCGTCGAGCAGAATCTGCCGATCGACGGGGAAGGCGTAATTGCCGCTGTAGCCGAGGTGCTGCTGGCGGACGAGCACGTCGCAGAGGGTGATCAGGTTGATCAGCCGCTCGTTGCGGACGGAAGACGGCAGCGCCTGGGGGAGCTGGCCGTGGAGCCAGATGGCATCGCGGAGCACGACCGGGAGCTGCCACAGCTCGGCGAGGCGCTTGCCGATGACCATGTGATCGACGCCGATGACGCTGCGTTCGATGTCGGCGATGTTGCCGCGGAGCAGGTCGGTGGCTTCGACGGCCTTGGCGAAGCTCTTGGGGACGGCGGTGTCGAGCGCGAGCTTGCCGATGTCATGGAGCAGGCCCGCCAGGAAAGCTTCGCCCGGCTGCACGCCGCAGTTGCGGCCCCAGTTGCGGACGAGTTCGCTCGCCAGCAGTTCGGCGCAGCACCCGACGGCGATGCAGTGTTTCCAGAACTGGTCGTGCGAGAAGGGGCTGGCGGGGCGTTCGTCAATGTTGAAGGTGGAGAAGACCGAGACGGCCAGCACCGCGCATCGGACGGCATCAAAGCCCAGGAGCGTGACGGCGCGATCCAGGCTGGTGACATCGCCGCTGACGCCGAGGTCGGAGCGGTGAACCAGCCGTAAAATCCGCGACGCCAGGGCGGGATCGGCTTCGATGAGCTGGCAAACGTCGCGGACGTTCGATCCATCGGCCGACGCGACCTGCAGCACGCGCACGGCGATGGCCGGCAGCGTGGGGAGCTGGTCCACCTGCTGGAGAATCAACTCCATGCGTTGGCGCGACGCGTCCTGCGATAATGTGGGCGGGCGAGCGGTCATCAAAGCAATGTCCCCGAGGTGTTGCGGTTGAAGCGCGGCTTAGACGGGAATCGCGACCAGCTCCTTGATGCGCTGGATGAGCTTTTCGATGTTGAAGGGCTTTTTGACGAAGTCATCGGCGCCGGCCTGCATGAGTTCGTCGATCTCGTCCTGGTTCACCACGCCGGAAACGATGATGATCTTGGTGTCGGCGAACTCTTCCTTGGCGCGGATGGTTCGGCAGACGACGTTGCCGTTCACGTCGGGGAGCATGTAATCGAGGATGATCAGATCAGGGTGGAAGGCGTGCGTCACCATGCCGGCGTCGTACCCGGTGGCGGCGGTCTGCACTTCGAAGCGGCCGTCGCGCTCGAGGACGTCGACGAAGAGCTCGACGATTTCCGGATCGTCATCGACGACGAGGATCTTCGCCTTGCCGCTGGCCAGGGCGTCGGGGGGGATGCCGTTGTCGCGCATGAATTGGATCAGGGCGTCACGCGGGATGCGGCGGAACCGGGACCCGGGCACGCGGAAGCCTTTGAGTCGGCCCGAATCGAAGCAGCGGATGATGGTCTGCTGACTCACCTTGCAGATGTCCGCGGCTTCGCCTGTCGTGAAAATCGTCTTCATGGGACTCCAAAATCCTCACCAGCCCCTTATCTGACTCGATCAGTAAGGTTAACCGATGTTTTCTATCTTATCTATTTATACATCGGGAACATCCCGCAAGGACTTGAGACGGATGTTAAATTGGGTAAAGAGCGATAATCCAGGGTCCGATAACAGGTTTACGAAGGTGGGGCCGGGGTGGAGGTTGGGAAATCGGCCCGGGCGGGGGGATTTTGGCCGACTTTTGGGTGGGGCGGCGGTCGAAGAGGTGGGGGAGCGGGGCGGGGGTGGGTGGTTTGGCGTTGTGGGGGTGCGCGGGGTGGGA
>JBQCCH010000025.1:0-5742 GCA_051962375.1 Tepidisphaeraceae bacterium | reverse complement strand
TTTGAGGTCGTACCGATCGATGACCAGATTGCCGCGACCGCTGGCGCCGTCGCGATACATGAAGATCAGATCGCCGTTGGCCATCTTGAAAAATTGGGGGTAGGTGACGTTTTGTTCCGTCTTGCCGGTCATGGGCATGGGATCGCCGAAATCCGGCTGGCCGGGCGATTTGGAGCGGGCGTAGCGCAGCGGATTGCCGTGATGATCCCAGGAGAGGTGCAGATAGCCGTCGCCGTCGGCGATGAGCGAGATGTCATTGTGAGCGTCCTGCACATGCCCGTGCAAGGCCGTCACGGTGGTCTTCCAATCGGTTTCACCGAGCTTTCGCTGGGCGATGACGACATTGCCCTGCTCGTTGTAATAGGCCGCGAACTGCTGATCGCCGGCCGTCGTGATCGGATCGTTGCGGAAAATGGTGACATTCACCGAATTCCGAGCCCACGCCTGCCCGATAGGCATGACGGTGAGATTTTGGGCCCAGGCCGCTTGTCCGCAAGCCATAACGGCCCCCATCGCAAGGCCGATCATCCGTCGGCTGGTGTGTTGAGAGAAACGAAGCATGATTTGATTCCTCCGCGGCGTGAATGCCGCCCTGATTGGGCCTTGCCGTTCCGCCGAATGACAAGGCTACAAAAAGGTTCTGGCGGTGCAATCGATGCACCGCCAGAAACGTCAATTTGATTTACCCATCCGAAGACTCAGGACGCATCAGTTGTATTGGTCGATGCGCCAGCGGAATTTCGGGAACAGGGTCGAGAAGCGAGCCCCCACGGCCGGGGCGGTGGTGCCCATGGCGTCAGCGCCCGGTTGGTCGTGCGGAAGGTCGGCCCGCTGAACACTCTCGGCGTGTCCGTCGAACAACAGAACGTTGGTCGTTCCGGTCGTGCCCGGGCGACTTGGATCGAATTTTCCGTGACGGCTGCCGGTGATGCGGCCATTGGTGCGGACGGCGGTCAACCACCAGTTGGCTTCGGCGCCATCGTAGATGAACACCAGGCGACCGAGATCAGGCAGGTTGTCGCGACGCAGCGCAGCCGGCGGCTTGCCGCCCTGCACCTGGCCGTCCGTGCGATAGGAAATGGCACGGCAAGGGACCCACGCCGTGTAGCCCACATTACCGCTGTTCACCGTTCCGTTGATGCCGTAGCTCCACTGCGTGATCAGCGGACCCGACTGGCCGGGCACCATGCCGGCCTGCGCGACAACGACCGAAGTCGCCACGCGAGCGGCCGGGCTGTCCGTGCCGGTGGAGGTCGGGCTGATGTCGGCGATCGACGGACACATCAGGACGCTCGACGAATCCCGCGTATTGACGTCCTGCACCTTGGGCCGCGGCAGATATTTGCCCTGCTGAAGAAGGATGGGCCAGTAGTCATCGCCGTTCTGGCCGGCGACGCTGCACGGCAGCACGGCGTCGTCATTGTCGGTCGCATAGAGCATCGCCGCCTGCCCGATCGAACGAAGGTTGGCCAGGCATTGCGTCGACTTCGCCTGCTGACGGGCCCGATTGAGCGCGGGCAGGAGGATGCCGATCAGCAACGCGATGATTCCGATCACGACGAGCAGTTCAACCAAGGTGAACGCTTTTTGTTTGTTCCGCATATACGTCTCCCGAAAGTGAGGTCTCGAGCCGCCAAGCGACATCATACGAGATCGAGCCTTAGTTGTAGCCGTCAATCCGCCAGGCGACGCGCGGCCAGAAGTCGGAAATCCGGGAGCCCACGGCCGGCGTCGCATTGTTCATGATCGTTTCGACCCAGGTCGGCGACGGCGTGTTGCACGGGAGATCGGCCCGACGCTGCGTTTCGACATGCCCGTCGAGGAACAGCACATTCGTGCTGCCGACCAGGGCGAGTTGATCGCTGGTGCCCTGGCGGCCGTGGCGGCCGATGAGGCGCACATTGTTCTGGCCGCTGGAGACCCACCAGTTGCTCTCGGCGCCGTCAAAGATGAAGGCGACCCGCGACACGTTCTTGATCGACCCGCGCTTCAGCGTGGGCGGGCAAGCGCCGCCGCCGTTCCCCTTTTTCAGCGGGCCGGTCGGAATCGAGCGAGACGGAACGGTCAACGCGCTGGAGGTGGCGGCGTTGTACCAGCTGCCGTTGATCCCGTAAGACCAATCGCAGTTGACGCCGGGCATGACGACGGTCGAAGTCACGCGGTCAAAGTGGTCGCCGGTGTTGTCGCTAAGGTTGAAGATCGGCTTGCCCGCCACGGAGGGGCAGATCAGCACGCTGCGGTTGTCCGGAGCCGCGTATTGATTGGCCGGCTTCTTGGTGACGGGCAGGTATTTGCCCGCCTGCAGCAGCATCGGCCAGAAGTCCATGTTGCCGCTGTCATTGAAAATAGCGGTGGGAAGGACGGCATCGCGATTGTCATTGCCGTACATCTGAGCGGCCAGACCGATGGTCCGAAGGTTGGAAAGGCACTTCACCGACGCCGCCTGCGATCGTGCCGCGCCCAGGGCAGGCAGCAGGATGCTGATCAACAGGGCAATGATCCCGATGACCACGAGCAGTTCGACGAGCGTGAAACCACGGTATGAACGTTTGTCCCGATTCATGACAATCCACCTTTACGCAAGCAAGCGCGACTGAGATTTGCGAAATCCGCCACCGCAATCGTTGTGGCCATCGACACCCGAGCCTCGGCCCGAGTCAGTTCGGCCAGCGGCTATTATAGGTAATTTACTCAAAATATCGCCAAAATTTTACATTCAACTGCAGATTCCTGTAACCCTCGTTACATGTCCCAGTTAAGGGGCATTAGCGGCACGAACGGCGGTTCCGGTGCCCGACGGGCACTTGGGCGACATGATGCTCGCGGCCTTGGCGTCGGAGAGGTTCACCCACTCTTTAGCGCCGGGAGCCTTCACTTCGTAAGCCCCTTCCATGGCGGCCGTGACCTGCGACGGCTGGCCGTGCGCGAGTGCGGCTTTGGCTCGCGCCATTCCCTCGGCGGACACGCGCTGCAGATAGCCGACGAACGGCTTGGAATCTCCCGCACATTGAAAGAAGAACACCTCGGCAGCCTGCTGCCCCTGGGCGTTTTCAGGCGGAATTTCGGCGGGATTCCCAACGAAATAGGACTTTCCCTCGTCGTAGCTGAAGTAGGCTTGTTCAGAATTGCCCGGGGTGGCGGAATGGAATTGCCGGACCAGCATGATCAGGGCCACCACGCCGGTCACCACAACGAATCCGAGCGCAGCCGCGACTTTCTTCTGAGACTCTGTGAGTTCGACCATTACCGCTGACCTTCCGCCAATCCAGCCGGCAGACGCCGGCCGCAGAAGCAATCCGATTTGACGCAAATCCCCACCGCTTTCGTTCTGTCGAAATGTAAATAGAGCCTTATTTATATGTAATGTCAAGCTAAATTTCAAGAAGCGACCCCGTGAAGGCTGGGAATCGCCGATGATTCGGAGGCTCGCCGGCTACGGATAAATAACGAATCGCGGCAAACCGGTCCCCTTTCACTCGCTCGGGCGGTGCGCCGGGGAGGATTCCCCCTCCCCGATCGATGTTTGTAAATTACAAAATTTTCTTGGATTTGTTTTGTAATTTGCCGTGATTGAGCCTAAATTTCCGATATCGGCCTTGCTTTCGGCTCGGCCGATCGGTTCGTCACACATCGTTTGTCGCTTTGCGGAGGTCTCTATGCGTCGGACATTGGCTCGTGCGGGGGCGTTTACACTTGTAGAACTCTTGGTCGTGATCGGCATCATTGCGTTGCTGATCTCCATCCTGTTGCCGGCGTTGCAATCGGCGCGGCGGCAGGCGATTGCGATCAAGTGTGAGAGCAACCTGCGGCAGCTGGGCATCGCCATGACGATGTACACCAGCCAGAACCGCGGCTACATCACGCCGGGCATCGGCTGGAGCGGCGCCCTGGATGACAACTGGGCCATTCTGTTGGTGGCCAACCACTTCCTGCCGGTTCCGAAGATCAATTCCACCGACATCACCGCCGGCGACAGCGCCCTGGTGTGCCCTGCCGTGCGCAGCGTGCTGATCGACACCAACTTCACGGCGGCCAACGTCACGTCGATGAAAGTCGCCAACGGGACGGACGGCTTCGAACGCCGCTATTCCAAGTGGGCAATGACCAGCGGCCTGCGGCCCGACAACGGCGCCAACGGGGCGCTGATCGTCGATGTCGGCTATGGCATTAATGCGTGCATCAACCCCCTGACCGGCAGTAACGGGACGGCCGGAGCAGTCGCTACGGCTTGGTACGACGTGCCCTCCACGTCGATTAACACCGGGCCGACGCCTGCGCCCAGTGGTTGCACCTATCCGCCGCTCAAGCGCATGAGCTCGATCAAGCGCTCCTCAGACATGGTCCTTCTCTTTGACGGCAACGGCTGGAACCCGATGCGCGGCCCGTATGGCGCGTCGCAGCCGATTTATCGCGTTGTGGGCAGTCGGCACGGGCGTTGGAACGCGAAAGACGCCACCGGCGGCTACTCGACGGGGACGACCAACCTGCTCATGCTCGATGGTCACGTGCAGCCCGCCCCGCGCGTGGGCCTGCCGCAGAACACGAGTCAGCTCGCTGGTGACAAGTCCACCTTGCCCGACAACACGAACATTCTTTGGAACATCAAGCAGTCGCAGTAATCGATCGTGCGACATCATCGGCCTCCTGCATCGCCCCGGCATGTCGACCATGTGCCGGGGCGATGTTTTTGCATTCGCTGCCGTGCGGGTCGATCCGCGACGGGATTTGATTACGATGGGCGTGATGGCGGTCGTGATTGAGTTCGGCGGACATTCCCTGCAATTGCTCGGCGACCGCGCGATGTATTGGGCGGCGACGCGGACCTTGATCGTGGCGGATGTGCATGTCGGCAAGGCCGCGACGTTTCGGGCGCTCGGCGTGCCGGTGCCCGGCGGAATCACCGCGAAGGATCTGGCGCGATTGAGCGACTTGCTCCGCGTCACCGGCGCGGAGCGGCTGCTGATCCTGGGGGATTTTCTCCACGCCCGCGAAGCCCATGCGGCCAACGCGCAGCTGCTCGCCTGGCGCGGCCAGCATGCCGATCTGCGGATCGACCTGGTGATCGGCAATCACGACCGACGCGCCGGCGCGACGGATGCGGAGCTGGGCATTCGCGAATTGGCGTCGCCGCATGAGGAGCTGGGGCTGCAGTTCGTGCACGACCCGGCCGAGGCGCGCGGCGGACCGACGCTGGCGGGACACCTGCATCCGCAGGCCTGGCTCGCCGATTTCGACGGCAGCGGCGCGAAAGTCCCCTGCTTTGTGGTCGAAACCTCCCTACTGGTGATGCCCGCGTTCGGCAGTTTCACGGGCGGGGTGCGCATCGCGCATCGGCCGCACCGGCGGCTGTTCATCGCAGCGGCCGGCCGGGTGTTGGAACTCAAGCCGACGCTGCACCGCACCGCAACCCGCAACACCCCGCGCCCGCGTCGTCGATGAGTGCGCGGGACGATTCCGATCCATTGAAAAAAGGCCAGTTTTCGGCCGCTTTTTGGGGCCGGTGGGTAGGATGGGGCGTGGGATTGCGCGCCATTGCGGGGGAAGATTCCCGGGGGCGGCTCTTTGAAAAGTTCGGCGGAGGGATCGGCGACGGGTGCGAATTTCGGGCCGATAAGTGCGATGGCGGGCTGGGCAAGGGCCGTCGCACTGGCGCGCAGGTGGCGTGGGTTTGGAACCCATGGCCGGGCCGCGGGTTGGGGCGGAAAATCGGACGAAACTGAAACGTAAAATGGCAGGAACGGC
>JBQCCH010000024.1:0-4157 GCA_051962375.1 Tepidisphaeraceae bacterium | reverse complement strand
TAGTAATTGTGCAAAAAAACGCCGGGGGGTTTAGCCGCGTATTATCCTGGTGTTATGTTCCCTCATCGACGCGGGGCGCCCCACCAGCAGTAAACCGGCGCGCAAACCCCGCCCGGCGATCCACACGAGCACGATGGTCATTCCACAGCTGGAAATGATCGCCAATACCGGCTGCCACCAGGCGATCTGCGGGGGTGTTGCGAGCCGCATCATCGTGACCAGGGGCGCCGACAACGGAAAAAACGTGCCCGCCAGGCCGACGGTGCCATGCGGCTCGTTCATCAGCGGTCCGACCAGGAACAGGGGCAGCGTCACGATGAGCATCATCGGCGTCACCAGCGCCTGGGCTTCCTTAACATTCGTCGCCGCCGCGCCAGCGACGACGAACAGCGCGCCGAACATCAAGCTGGCAATGATGGTGAATACGATGAACCAGGCAATCAGCCCCGGCGACAACAGCCCCAGCACGCCAAAGTGATACGCGATGCCGAACGCACCGCCGACGTAGATGACGCCCAGAGTCAGCGAGGTCGCGACGCCGCCCAGCAGTTTGCCGAACATCAATTCGAAGGGGGAGACGCTGCCCAGCAAGACTTCGGCGATCCGGAGCTGTTTTTCTTCGACGATGTTCGTGGTCAGCGGACTTGCTCCCACGAGGACGACGACCAACATCACGGCCACGATGATCGGCGGGAGCGCGATGAGGACCAGATCATTTTTCCGGGGTTCAAAACTCACCTGCCCCGACGCGCTTTCTGACGCCAAACCACGGGGCACAACCAGCGTGCCCGCCAGCTGCGTGATGGCGTCGATCGTGGTCTGCGACTGGTTCAACCGGGCCGCCACGATGCGGGGCTGGACAGCCTGCTGGATGAAGTCCTTCAGCTCCGTGTACGTCGGCCGATTGCTGGAATAGTAGATGAGGCTCTCACGGTCGTTCGCCGCCTCAAGGGCTTAGTAACGGTCGCTCATGTTCAGCGGCTGTATTTAGGAACGTTGCAAGCGTTTGGGCGAAAGAGTGTCCGGACCAAACTCGACCATCGCCAGCAGCTTGCCCTGGCGAATTTCGTTCGACAGCCGCAGCCGCAGGTCGTCAAGGGCTTTCGGGTCGTCCGGCGCGTCGACATGCTCAAACTCAAACGCCGGCCGAATCTGCTTGCCGGTCGCGGGATCGGTCAGCTGCGCATCATTCCGCTTCCTCGCCGCCGCCTCCAAAATCGGCCAGAGCGTTTCGTCCGGCGTGCGATCGATCACCGCACATTTTTTGGGCCTCAGGTCCACGATGTCCTGCGTGAACTTTTGCACAATGACGCCGCCCCCCATGAGCAGCGGCATGAGGATCACTCCGATGACAAACCCCTTGGTCTTCACTGCGGAGAGATACTCGCGAATCGCCACGACCATCGTCTTGGTCATGCCAGGTCCTTTCGGGCGATGCGGACAAAAATATCGTGAAGGGAAGGGCGGGTGATCTCAAACAATTCCACGGCCGCCCGGCGGTGAATGTCGTCAAGGATCGCTTGCGGATTCGCGCCAGGCGAGAGTCGCAGTTCCTGGTATTGCCCGAACGGAGTGACCGACTCCACCCCCGGGAGCGATCCCCACTCCAACGGCGTGCCCGCCACCCGCACGCGGACCGTGTCCATTCCGTAGCCGGTGCGAATTTCGTCGAGGGTGCCGTCGAGTACTTTGTTCCCGCGATCAATCATGATGACGCGATCACACATCTTCTCCGCGACGGCCATATCGTGGGTACTGAAGAGAACGGTGGCGCCGTTTTCCTTCAGTTGCAGGATCGCGTCGCGCATGACGTCGGCATTGACGGGGTCCAGCCCGCTGAACGGCTCATCGAGCAGCACCAGCTGCGGCCGCGCGATCAGCACGGCGATGAGCTGAATCTTCTGCGTCTGCCCCTTCGACAGCGTCTGCACGCGCCGCTTGGCGAAGCCTTGCAATTGCAGCAGATCCAGCCAATGGTTGATTTCCGAAACGGTGGGACGATGGCCCTTCAAGCGCGACAGATAGGTCAACACCTCGTCGACGCGCATGGCCTTGTACAGCATGCGCTCTTCGGGCAGGTAGCCGACCCGGTCATTCGCGGGGCCGTGATGATCTTCGCCCAGGACGCGGACGCGCCCGCGATCCGGTGCGTAGATCCGCATGATCATGCGCAGCGTGGTGGTTTTCCCCGAACCGTTCGGGCCGATGAAACCGCAGAGCGTGTTCTGCGGAACACTCAACGAAAGGTCATTGACGGCGACGAAATCGCCGAAGGTCTTTCGAACATGCTCCAGCTCGATCGCGCTCATCCGCCCAAGCGTCTTTCCGGCTTATTCCGCGGCGGCCACCGGGACGTCATACAGCTTGCCGTCGCGATACAGCTCCACCTTCGTGATCATCAGCGGTTGCTGCTTGTACCAGGCGCCCGCGTGCGTGGGGAAGGATTGGCCCTGGTCGTTGAAGATGGCCTGGAACGGAATGCTCTTGACGACCTTGGCTTCCATCGTCGGCAGGAAGACGACGTAGCCGCCGTTGATCCAGAGCTCGACATTGGTCCATTCGGTATCGGAGAGATTGACGATGTCGACCCGATCCGTGAAGTACCCGACTTCCGCCCGCGCCAACGCCTGCCCGCCGCGCGGAGCGTCCGCCTTGTAGGGGAATCGCTTCGCGGAATCGGCGGCGAATTCGGCGCTGGTCTTCTGCAGGGCCGGGTCACTGTTCGGCCACAGCTCTGCGCGACCCGCACAACCGGCGGCCATCATCCCGGCGAGCATCGAAACGGTCAGAACTAACTTTCGCAACGGAAACTCCTTTTCCCTCGGTGTCGGCGATTATGTTCACAACCCGCTCCGATTGAAAGCATTCCACCGCTACAATCCTCGGCATGAACACCGATCCGCTTTCCAATGCCGCCCGTGAAGTGATGCGCCTCGATGTCAGCGGCGCATACACCGACCTGCTCCCGCGCCAGGCGGGATCGGCGCGGGCGGGGGATCTGCTTCATGCGTTGAGCCCCGCCGACCTGGTCAATGGAAAGCTTGCCGATCCGAACGATGCGGCAGCGCTGCTGGCGGGGTTATGGCTTTGGCATGACTACCTGGACGAGTCCCACACCGTCAGCCAAAGCATCGAAACCGCCAACGGCAGTTTCTGGCATGCGATCATGCACCGGCGCGAGGGAGATTTTGCAAACGCCAAGTATTGGTACGCCAAGTGCCGCGGTCATGCCATTTTGCCCACGCTCGCCGCTCAGGCGAATGACATTGTCGCCCAAGCGCCGGCCGACAAGTCGCTGCTGAAGCTCACGATGGGCCCATGGAACGGCGCCGCGTTTGTCGACCTGGTGCAGCAGGTTCATGAAAGCCCGTCCGACCCGCGCTACCCGATCGCCGTTGCCTTGCAGCAATTGGAATGGCGTGCGCTCTTCGATCACTGCACGCGTGGCGCGGCCGGCTGAACGACTCGGCTCAGGCGAGGCGCAACAGCGGGATCAGAAACAGCGCCGCCGCCGCACCATTGATCAAAAATTCGCGCCCGGTGGTGAGGCCGTACAGCAGGATGTTCATGGCGACAAACGCCAACACCAGCAGGATCGGAAGCGGATGCTCTGCCAGGCTGGGCACGATCTGCTGGGTGAACATCAGGTGGGCGGTGTGAATCCAGTTGCTCATTGAAAATCCTTGGCAAGCCGATGTCGTCGGCGGTGCCAAACCCTATCACGCGGGCATTTGGCGGCGTGGAAAACAAGCGGTTTTCGCCGGAATCGGCCTCCGGTTTTGGAAAGCTGGCGACCCTGTAACGGCCGAATCGGAGCAACATTTCCGGACCTCGCCTGGCCGCGGGGCGGTGGTAAGATTAAACGATGCGACGTCGCGGCGGACTCCTGATCGGCCTCTGGTGTTGTGCCATCGGGATCACGGGCTGCCAGCCCCCCGAATCGGCCGATACGACGCAGCCGATCCGCATCGAACGCATTGAGCGGACCAATCCGCCCTTCCATGCCGTGGTGGCTCGCGTAGATCTCAGCGATCCGCGCGTGCATCTTGTCATCTGCGACGGCGGCCCCGACCCGGACGGTCCTGGCCCGTGGGAAACGGTGCTCCGAACACCCAGCGACATCGCCCGCGATCACCAGCTGGATCTGGCAATCAATG
>JBQCCH010000023.1:0-2084 GCA_051962375.1 Tepidisphaeraceae bacterium | reverse complement strand
ACCGCGTTGGCGTCCGACGGCTCGTACCAGAACTTCGTCCTCCATCACGGGCTTTACGCCAACGAAACCGCCTACGTGTCGCAGTGGCACGTCCCGGCGCATCACGCGCTGGAAAGCTGGAGCGACGCTCGCGCGTTCGATGGCACCGCCTCCATCGTTCAGCCGCTCATCGCGCCGCTGTATGCCAGCCGATCTCCCGGCGATGTGATCAGCCTGCTGCTCGATGAGCCGCGCCGCTCGCCCTACGAATCCGTCCGCCTTTACTGGCAGTCGCAAACGGGAATCCACCAGCCGGACGCCTTTGAGACGTGGTGGAATCGCGTCCTGCAGCGGGGCGTGATCGATGGCACGCGCGCCCAGCCGATTCCGGTTTCGCAAGCGGCCGCGCCCGCGCTTGGGGCTTCGACGGCCACCTCTTCCACCGGCCTGGTGCTGCTGCTGCGACCGGACTATTCCGTCTGGGACGGCAGCGCATTCCACAACCCGTGGCTGCAGGAATTGCCCCGGCCGCTGAGCAAAATCGTCTGGGGCAATGCCGCCTTGCTCTGTCCCGCGACGGCCGCCAAGTACGGCGTGGTCGAGCAGGATGTCATCCGCCTCAGCGCCGGCGGCTCGTCGGTCGAAGTGCCCGCCGTGCTGATTCCCGGCATCGCCGACGACGCCATCGTGCTGCACCTCGGGTACGGCCAGCACAAGCTCTTTTCGCAACCTTCGCCCGATGAACTCGCCCCGGCCGATTTCGGGGTCAACGCCTACCGCCTGCAGACGCAGGACCACCGCTGGGCATCGCCCGTCACGCTGGAGCGCACCGGCCGGCAGGAAAAAGTCGTCCGCACGCACAATCACCACGCGATGGCTGCCGACAATGCCGATGCGACCGTCAAGGCATCGCTCACGCCGCAGGTGCTCGCCACGCCCAGCACGTCCGACGAAGACCTGAAACTGCACAATCGCCGGTTGATCCGCGCCGCCACGCTCGACGAGCGCCGGCGCGATCCGGACTTCGTGCGGAAGATGGATGAAAAGGTCGACTCGCTCTACAACGTCTGGGATTATTCCAAGGGCGAGCAGTGGGGCATGACCATCGACCTCACCGCCTGCATCGGCTGCAACGCCTGCGTCATCGCCTGCCAGGCGGAAAACAACATTCCCGTCGTCGGCCGCGATCAGGTTGATCGCGAGCGCGAGATGCACTGGATCCGCATCGACGATTACTTCGAGGGGCCCAAGGAATCGCCGCGCGTTTATCACCAGCCGGTCCCGTGCATGCACTGCGAGAACGCGCCGTGCGAATACGTCTGCCCGGTCGCGGCCACGTCGCACAGTGTCGACGGGCTGAACCAGATGACCTACAACCGCTGCGTCGGCACGCGGTATTGCTCGAACAACTGCCCCTACAAAGTCCGCCGATTCAATTTCTACAACTACACCGCCGGCTCGAAGAAAACGCTCGGCGAGCAGCGCAATCCGGACGTCACCGTCCGCACCCGCGGCGTGATGGAAAAGTGCAGCTATTGCGTCCAGCGGATCGTCTACGCCCGGCGAAAAAGTGAAATCGCCCAACTCGATGCCGAAGCGCAAGGCCGCACCGATGACGTGGTGCACCCGATGTTTGAGCGGCTCGAAACCGCCTGCCAGCAGACCTGCCCGACGCGCGCGATCGCCTTCGGGGATCTGCACGACCCGAAAACCGAAGTCACCCGCCTGAAGGCGGACCCGATGAACTACGGCCTGCTGGAAGAATTGACCACCAAGCCCCGCACCACGTATCTGGCGCATCTGCACAACCCGAATCCGTCGCTCGAATCCAACGGAGGATCGGCGTGAAAGAAGCGGAGACCCAAACGCTGATCGCCCCCGATCCGACCGAGCCCAAGCCGCTGGTCACGCCGGGGCACACGCTCGCGTCGGTGACCGATCAGATCAGCGACGTGGTCCTCAAACGCCCGGTCACGATCGGCTGGCTGCTCGGCTTTGCGTTCACCTTCTCCCTCGTGATGCTGCTGGTGACATCGATCGGCTACCTGATCGTGCGCGGCGTGGGCATCTGGGGCATCGACATCCCCGTCGCGTGGGGCTTCGCG
>JBQCCH010000022.1:0-3519 GCA_051962375.1 Tepidisphaeraceae bacterium | reverse complement strand
GCGAATTGGCGATCAGCACGTTCCAGTCATCGATCCAGGGGTGAAGGCCCTCATTGATCTTCTCTGCGATTCGGGCGTAGTCGGCATCGGTATTGAGCAGGCCGGTGTGCAACAGCGACGTAACGTCGGCGGTGGCGGCCGCGGCAATGGCGGCGGTTTGAGCTTTCGGACGACTAGTGACGGCGACGGCGGCTTTACTCGCCAGCGGCTTGGCGGCCACTGCGCTGGTCGAGAGCAGGCAGCGTGCTTCTAACGATTCCACCAGTTCGCCGGCGGCAATGCCAACTCGAACGGGCCCTGGCGCAACAGTCCCTGGCGCATTAGTCTTGGAGCGAAACATCGTCGCACGTCCTTCGGGAAAGACATCTCGGAACCTGTTCCAACGACGGCTTCTGGCGAAAAACGAGTGCTCCTCGCGAGCATGCAAAAATGGATCGGCAACACGATCGAGTAACCAACCGACAAATGCCAGGGTCGGCTGGATTACTAATTAGACAACGTCATTTCGCCGCCGACTAAATCTCCGCCGATCAATCCGTCCCCAAGCAGTACGCCGTCATTCCGCCGGCGAAAAATTACCATCGGGCGGAAAAGGGGAATAGATATGAATTGCGTCTAAAAAAGGTCGCTTTGCGACAGCGATTCAACGCTGCCGGGGCCACGGAGCGCGGAGGCTGGCGTCAGGGATGGTGTTCCAGTTCGTTCGATCGTTGAACATCCACATTGGAATCAAACAGTTGTCGAGGTGTGCGAACTTGGTACCGGCCGGTCTCGGCATCCGTCGGCAACGTGGGGCGGGACGCGCGGGCTTGCAGCCCGATGTCTGCGAAGGGAATCGTCGTAAGCGCGGGCAACGTGCGAAGCAGCGGCGACTTCGCACTCGGCTTAAAGTCCAACTTCGCGGGATCGCTCAGCGCAGCCTGATCCAGGGGCAGCGCGAGATTGTCGGCCGCCACGACACCGCTGAATCGGGGGCTTTTCGGGTCGAAATCCAACGTCTTGCCGCACGCGATGATCGCATTCTGAATCAGCCGGTCGCCCGTTGGGACCGGGAGCATGCCGGGGTTGTTCAACATGCGAAGGAGATCGGGATAACGGGTTCGCCAGGGTTCTTGCGTGTAGGGGAGGGTCTTGAGCGACCGCTCCAGGGCGCCGCCGCTCCCGAGGGTGTAATTGCGGGTCTTGCCCCGGTCATCGACATGCAGGCCGACTTGGCACTGCACGATCAGGTTGTTCCACGCCAGGTTGTCGTGGCCGCCGCCGATGAAAATGCCGCTGCGGACGCCGGCGTAAATATTGCCGTACACCAGATCCCCGCTGTGGCCGTCATCCAGATAAGTGCCCTGGCCGTTCGGCAGATGGTGGATCAGGTTATAGCGCACGGTGTTGCCGCGACTCGCCCAATCACTGCCGCTGTAGATCGCGCCGAGATCGCCCCCATCGAGCCCGAGGTTGTGAATCTCGTTCAGTTCGATGACTTGATCATTGCCGTGATATTGAATGCCTCCCAGCGGCCCGTCATGGATCAGGTTGTGCGCGACCCGATTCCCGACGCCAGCGACGTCGACGGCGTAGCAACCGGTGTCGAGCTGGGCAAAATCATGGAGGTGGTTGTTGAGGATCTGCACCTTTCCGGGCGTCAGGGTGGCCCGATCGCCGGCATCGACGCGGATGGCCTCGGCGCCGATCGCGAAGATGTCGCACGATTCGATCCGGTGAGCGTGTCCGCCGTCGATTTGCACGCCAACGCCCGCCGCATCGCGGATGCGGCATCCGACGACGGAATTATCCGAACCGCCCTTGATGCCCAACCCCGTCGCCAGACCGCCAACAATATTGACGTGGTCGAGCGTTACCTCCCGCGCATTGCTTAGTAGAACGACCGGGCCGTCATTATCGCAGAGAACGACGTCGGCGTTTGCGAATCCCTCGGGTGGCCAGAAATAGAGGGTCTTTGTCCGGCTCTGAATGACCCATTGCCCGGGGCGTTGAAGCGCTTCGAGAAGGTTCAACGCATACCAGGGTTCCTTGCCGTCGCCCGCGCGGGTCCCGTTGATTTCGCGACTGTATTTCGACCCGATTCCCAGCTGCACGGGGGCCGCCAGGGTGATCGACTTGCGTGAGGGATCGATCGATGCGACCCGCACGGCCTGCGATTGCCACGGCACGCGCCAGAAACCGACGGCCCAGAGCCCGTCCTGCACGGCGTCAGACCAGTGGGAGGCGACGTCGCCCCGGTAGACGAATGTCCCGCCGTGCGGTTTCGGGGTGATGCCGCTGTCTAAAACCGTTTGGATGGTGAGATAGCCGTTGGCCGGGAAGCGGGCCAGCGGCATGCGTTGGCCGTTCACCAAGAGCTGCAGCAGGCCGCCGCTGCCGGTGAAGCGATCGGGCATCGGCCCGATGTGCTGCAGCTTCAGGCCGGACAAGTCGAGCTGGCGCACTTGCGTTCGCGCTGCCGGCGTCAGCCGCTGGAGAATCCTAGAGTCGGTCACGGGCTTAAATTTCGTCGGCGCAATGCGCGTGCCGCTGATGAACGTGCTGCTTCCGTCC
This sequence comes from Tepidisphaeraceae bacterium, assembly GCA_051962375.1. GTDB lineage: Bacteria > Planctomycetota > Phycisphaerae > Tepidisphaerales > Tepidisphaeraceae > RYN-431. Next base: position 966 of record JBQCCH010000022.1, on the reverse strand, counting down.
GGCGCGCCGCGCAGGACCAGCGGTGAGGAGGTGGAGATCGTCAGCGATTGGGGCGACAGGTACTCGCCGGGCGCCAGCGCGATGGTATTGCTTCCGCCGGCAGCGTCGGCGGCGGCAACCGCCCGCTGTGGGGTCAGGAACGGTTGCCCAGAGGTCCCCGGGTTGCCATCGTTACCCTTAGGCGAGACGTAGAAATCCTTCGCGCCGGCAGGAAGAGCCGCCAATCCCAGGCAGACTGCCATTGCCGCTGCTCGCAGTACACCGAGGGGGAGACGCAACGTCGTTTGAACGGCCATGGTTGATTCCTCAGGGGTCGAGTCCGTCAGCGAAAACGGAATTGCCGCGAGCGCGGGCCCAAGCCGCGTAGCGGAGCGGATCACCGGTCCACTGCGGCGTTTTTCCGATGAACGTCGATTGCGGCGGCGAGTCGCACTCCAGCCGAATGACCGGGAACAGCCCGCCCGGCGCTTGCGCCGGCAATTGGCGGAGCGTGGTGAATTCGTCATCCTGTGTGACGTCCAGCGTCTGCCCGGTCGCGAGCAGCACCGCCCGCCGCACGCGCGTGGCGAGCCCGGGGAATCGAATCACGCCGGAACCGTCCCAGAACCGCACGATCAGATAAAGGTTGTTCCCGCGATGGGTGGTGCGGCCGTGGGTGGTGAAATCGATGATCTCGCCCGGCTCTGAGCCATAGATCGCTTCGCCATTGATGCGCATCCAATCGCCAAGTTCATGAGCGCGCTCGACAAATTCGGGCGGCAATTGCCCATCGGGCCGCGGGCCGACGTTCAAGAGCAGATTGCCTCCCTTACCGGCCGCTTCGACGAGCATGTCCGCCAGCAGCGACGCGGGGCGCCAGTGTTCGCCCGTGGCCCAGCCCCACAGTCGCCAGGTGCTGACTTGGCAACTCTCCCACAGGCGATGCGCGTCGGCGGTGATGTGGTGTTCCGGCGTGCCGAAATCGCC
>JBQCCH010000021.1:0-7971 GCA_051962375.1 Tepidisphaeraceae bacterium | reverse complement strand
AGCGATCGCGCGGTGAGATCGGCCAGCGCCAAGCGGCTGGAGCGGATCGGTTCTTCACTCTTCAGGACCGGGCAGTGCTCGTAGAACGCGCTGAACTTCGTGGCCAGGTCGTACAGGTAAGCGCAGAGCAAGTGCGGCTTGAGCTCGCGGGCGACGCTGTCGATGACTTCGCCGAACCGCAGGATGTGCTTGGCCAGGGCGATTTCCTGCGGCTGATCGAGGCGGATGGGGGCGGCTGAATTCGGGGCGGCGTCGGATTCGGCGGCCTTGCGGAAGATCGACCGAATGCGGGCGTGCGCGTACTGCAGATAAGGGGCGGTGTTGCCGTCCATGGCCAGCATCTGGTCCCAGTCGAAAACGTAATCGCTGGTGCGATCCTTGGACAGGTCGGCGTACTTCACGCCGCCGATGCCGATGGCGCGGGCGATGGCGCGCTTTTGTGCTTCGGGCAGGTCGGCGTTCTTTTGCTGGACGACGGCGTAGGCGCGTTCTTCGGCTTCGTCGAGCAGGTCTTTGAGCTTGACGGTGTCGCCGGAGCGGGTTTTGAAGGGTTTGTTGTCTTTGCCCAGGATCGTGCCGAAGGGAGCGTGCTCCAGCGAGACGCCGTTTGCCCAGCCGGCCTGCTTCGCGGTTCGGAAGACCTGGCTGAAGTGCTGGGCCTGGCGCGAGTCGGTGAAATAGACGACGCGCTGGGCGTGCAATTCATTGACGCGGTAGCAGATGGCGGCCAGGTCGGTGGTGCCGTACAGGAAGCCGCCGCCGGTTTTTTCGATGATGAGCGGGGGCTTTTTTTCGCCGTCGATGAAGACGCCGATCGCGCCTTCGGATTCGACGGCCAACCGCATGCGTTTCAATTCATCGACGACCTGGCGGAGAAAGGGGTTGTAGAACGATTCGCCGCGTTCGTGTTCCTGGGTGAGCTGCACATGGAGCCGGCCGTACAGGGGCTGAAAGTGGTTTCGGGTGGCGTCGACGATGGCATGCCAGGCGGCCAGCACGGATTCGTCGCCGCGCTGCAGGGCGACGACGGTCTGGCGGGCTTCGGTCTGAAAGCCGGGGTCGTCGTCGAAGCGTTTTTTGGCGGCCCGATAAAAGGCTTCGAGATCGGCGATGTCGGTCGTGTGTTGGGCGTCCTGGGCGGTGCGTTGAAAGGCAATGAGCATGCCGAACTGCGTGCCCCAGTCACCCAAGTGGTTTTGGCGGATGACGTGTTGGCCCTGGAAATCCAGGATGCGGGCGGCGGCGTCGCCGATGATGGTGCTGCGCAGGTGCCCGACGTGCATTTCCTTGGCGATGTTGGGCCCGGAGTAATCGACGACGACGGTTTGGGGGTGTTCGACGCGGTCGACGCCGAGGCGCGAATCTTTTGAGACTTCGTTCAATCGGCGGTCGACCCAAGCCGATGAGAGATAAACGTTAATGAAGCCGGGACCGGCGATTTCGAGGCGGTCGGCGATGCCGTCGAGGAGGCCGACCTTGGCCTTGAGGGCTTCGGCGACGTCGCGCGGTTTTTGCTTCAGCTGCTTCGCCAGGGCCATGGCGGCATTGCACTGGTAGTCGCCGAAATTGTCGTTGGTTGTTGGAACCACCGAGGGGTCGACGTCCGTATGAGAAGGGTACAGCTCGGTAAGTGCGGCTTTGAAGGCCGTGCGGAGTTGGCTAAGGATGGTTGGCATGGCGGACCGAAGGCGCTAAAAACGGTTTGGAATCGAAAGTCGCCCACGTTACCATGCCATGCCGCTTTCGACCAACCTCTGGAAGGTCCCGTCACTGGGTCATAAACGCCGCTTAGGAAGCTCAAGATCATGAATAAGTTTGTCGCCTCGGCTGTTGCTGGTGTTTCGCTGTTCAGCGCCGCAGTGTTCGCGGGTCCGACGACGGCGCCGACGTCGTTGCTGGATGCGATTCGGACGAATGATTGGACGGTGATCCCGCAGAAGCTGAAGCTGCAATCGGCGTCGGCAGGGGCGCTGGTGGAGCCGGACCAGGGGAAAGTGGCGGCATGGATCGACGATTACCGGACGAACGAGGAAAAATTCGCCAGCGAGCGACAGAAGGCGTTCAGCAACGCCGTGCGTGACGCCAAATCCTTGCAGCAGGGCGGGTATACGGATCTGGCCCTGGACGGGGTGGCGGATTGCTACACGCTGGCGGAAGACAAGCCGGCGTTTGTGAAGGAAAAATGGGTGCAGTCGCTGCGGAACGACTCGATCGCGGCCGCGGACAAGGCGGCTTCGGCGGCGGAGTGGCTTAAGGCGCGGCGCATCTACAGCGATCTGAGCGTATTGGAGCCGACCGAGCCCCGCTGGACGCACGCGGCCAAGGACATGCTGCGGCGGATCACGATCCTGACGCGGTACGCGCCGCAGTCGTTCGCCGATGTGCTTCACAAGGAATTGCTGTATCGGCAGGAAGCGCGCAAGTACCAGCGGGCGACCACGCAGCCCGCCAGCACCCAGCCGGCGCTCGCCAGCGCGACGACGCAGCCGGCGGATGAAAAAATCGAGTCGCAGGACCAGATCAGCCAGAACCTGAAGAGCGACTGGAAGACGGACCTGAACGGCATCGACATGGAAATGCTCCGCGAAGCCCTGCAGGACGCGCGGCTGAACTATTACAAGGACATCAACTACGGCCAACTGCTGACGGGCGGCTTGAACGCCATGCGGATCTTTGCGACGACCGCGGGCATGGAAAAAACGTTCACCGCCCTGGCCGACCCGGCGAAGAAGCAGGCGTTTTTGGACGTGGTCGACGAGCAGACGAAGCTGGTCGCGCAGAAGCCGGCGGATCGTGACACGCTCACCAGCGTGCTGAACACGATGGCGGCGGCGAATCTGCAGACGTTGTCGCTGCCGGAGGAAGTGCTGGTGAGTGAGTTTGCGGACGGGGCGTTCAGCACGCTCGATCCGTTCAGCAGCATGATCTGGCCGAGCGACATGGAGGAATTCCGCACGAGCACGCAGGGCGAGTTCTCGGGCGTGGGCATTCAGATCCAGGAAGCGGACGGGCAGATCAAGGTGGTCAGCCCGCTGGAAGACAGCCCCGCGCTCAAGGCGGGCATCCGCGCCGGCGACATCATCACGCAGATCGACGGCAAGAGCGCCAAGGGCATCACGACCTTGCAGGCGAAGCGCCTGATCACCGGCCCCACCGGGACGGACGTGATCCTGACGATCAAGAGCACGACCGACAAGGGTGAAAAAGTCACCGACTACACGCTCACCCGCCAGACGATCAAGGTGGCCAGCATCAAGGGGTGGACGCACCAGCCTTCGGGCGGCTGGGATTACATGGTGGATGACGATTCGAAGATCGCCTACGTGCGGCTGACGAATTTCACGAAGGAATCGAGCAACGAACTGGATCGGGCGGTCGATGAAATCCGCTCGGACGGCGCCCGGGCGATCGTGCTGGACCTGCGCGGCGATCCGGGCGGCCTGCTGACGGCGGCGACCGAGGTGGCGGACAAATTCCTGGCGGCGGGCAAGATCGTCAGCACGCAGTCGCTGCGTGATTTGTCGCCCGAATCGCCCATCAATGCCCACAGCAGCGACGATGACGTGAAGCTGCCCATGGTCGTGCTGGTGAACCAGTACTCCGCCTCGGCCAGCGAGATCGTGTCGGGCGCGTTGCGCGACCTGAAGCGGGCGACGATCATCGGCGAGCGGACGTTCGGCAAGGGGAGCGTGCAGATGCTCTTCCCGCTGGACAAGCAGCAGGCATTCCTCAAGCTCACGACGAGCCACTATTACCTGCCGAGCGGCAAGTGCATTCATCGGGAAGAGAATTCCGCCGAGTGGGGCGTTGATCCGGATCTGAAGGTGGAACTCACGCCGGAACAGATGCGAAAGATGATCGACGACCGGACCGACCTGGACATTCTCCGCGATGCCTCGGCGTCGACGGCGGACCAGAAGAAGATGGCGGCGAAGCTGTTGAAGGATGACCTGCAGCTGGATGCGGCGCTGTTCGTGCTGCGTCTGCAACTGGCGGCCTCGCCGGCGGCGTCGTGAAGATCCGGGATCGATCCTGAGTGAGCGCGATCTTGATGCAGCGGGGCGTGCGGGTTTGAATGCAAACCTACACGCCCCGCTTGCATTGGCGCCCGCGGGGGTCATGTTGACGTCGTTGAGACAAGCTCCTATATTCCTGGCGTCAGTGGGCGATTTGACTCGTAGCTTGCGGCCCGCTTCATTTGTGAAGCAAACGTGCTAAAGCGCGGAAACCTGCCTGAAGCGGATTTCCTCGATACAGCCACCCTCGCCGAATTCTACGAAAATCATTTTTGCCCATTGCGCTCAAGCGGCGAGTCGGCGAGTCGGCGAGTCGTGGTCTTGTTTTTACGACTTGCCGACTCGTCGATTTGCCGAGCTCTGTCATGGCCAACGCACCCGATATCCGCCACATCACGCAACTGAACGCCGACCAGATCAATCGTTATCGCCGGCACCTGATTTTGCCGGAAGTGGGCATGGAGGGGCAGAAAAAGCTGCTGAACGCGAAGGTGCTGTGCATCGGCGCCGGCGGGCTGGGTTGCCCGATTTCGCTTTACCTGGCGGCCGCCGGCGTGGGGACGATCGGGCTGGTCGATGTCGATGTGGTCAGCCCCTCGAACCTGCAGCGGCAGGTGCTGTTCGACACGAACACCATCGGCGAGGAAAAGGTTAAGGCGGCGGGTCGGCGGCTCAAGCAATTGAACCCCGATGTGAACGTCGTCGAACATTCCACCGTCATCAACTCGGCCAATGTGCTCGATCTGGTGGCTCGCTATGACATCATCATCGACGGCACGGACAATTTCCCGACCCGCTACTGCGTGAACGACGCGTGCGTGCTCCTGAAAAAGCCGAACATCTACGGCTCGATCTTCCGGTTTGAAGGAATGATCACCGTGTTCGCGCCGCACCTGACCAACCCCGACACCGGTGACAAAGGCCCGTGCTACCGCTGCCTGTATCCGGAACCGCCGGACCCGGGTTCGGTGCCGAGCTGCGCCGAGGGCGGCGTCGTGGGCGTGTTGCCGGGCATCATCGGCACGCTGCAGGCGAATGAAGTGATCAAGCTGATCCTGGGCATCGGCAAGCCGCTGATCGGCCGGCTGACGACGTTCGATGCGCTGAACATGGAGTTCCGCACGTTCAAAATCCGCCACGACAAGACCTGCCCGGTCTGCGGCGAACATCCGACGATCACCGAGCCGGTCGATTACGAGCAGTTCTGCGGCGTGCCGATCCTTGACCCGAAATCCGTCGCCGAAACCAAGGCCGAAGTGAAGCGCACGTTGCAGGGGGGCGAAGTGCCCAAGCCCAAGCTCGACGAGCGCGGCCTGCCGCCGGATTACAATTTCGATCCGGATTGGGAAATCACGCCGCGCGAGCTGAAGAAGAAGCTGGACAAGAAAGAGGAGTTCGTCTTCATCGACTGCCGGCTGCCGCATGAGACCAAGATCACGGAAATCGCCGGCGGCACGCTGATTCCGCTGCAGCAGTTGGGCGCGCGCATCGGCGAACTGCGCGGCAAGGAAGATGAGGAAGTGATCGTCTATTGCCGCTCCGGCGGGCGCAGCCTGCAGTTTGCGCAGGTGTTGAAGCAGCAGGGCTTCAAGAACGTCAAGAGCATGGCCGGCGGCGTGTTGCTGTGGAACACCGACGTGAACCCGGGCGGCCCCCAGTATTAAAGGCAGGCCGGAAACGGGGGCGCCGGGATGAAGCCGGGAGATTGAAGCCGGGAGATTTGAGACCGGCGCTTAAAGACCCGGAGATTTGAGCAGAACGCACCCCCTCCCCGCGCGGGAGGGGGCCTGGGGAGATAGGCCGTGAACGAAGTCACTTACCTGAATCACGACGAAGTCATCACGCAGCGGCCCTGGCGCACGGTGACGCGATGGCTGATCGTGGCGAATGTGCTGGTCTTCGTGCTCGACTACTTCGTGATCCGCCGGCCGCTCACGCTAATGATCCAGGGGCAGCCGGCGTTTACGGAACCGTTGCTGGCGTTTTACGGGCATTTCTCCGTCTTTTTCGCGATCTTCCACTACCAGTTCTGGCGATTTTTCACTTACCAATTCGTCCACGCGAATATCGAGCACATCCTGCTGAACATGATGGGGCTGTTCATGGCCGGGCCACTGGTGGAAGCGGCGATGGGGCGCGTGCGGTTCCTGGTGTTTTACCTGATTTGCGGCGCGATGGGGCCGATCGCGCACATTGGGTTGTCGCAGTTGCACATCCTGGATTTGAACGCGTTCACGCCGCTGGTGGGTGCATCGGCGAGCATCTATGGCGTGCTGGTGGCGGCGGCGCGGATTGCACCGGATGCCGAGGTCATGCTGGTCTTCCCGCCCATTGACATGAAGCTGCGAAACTTCGTGCTGCTGATCATCGGCCTGAGCCTGGCCGCGGTGTTGTGGCGGTGGCAAAACGCGGGGGGGCACGCGGCGCACCTGGGCGGGGCGGTGGCGGGATGGATTCTGGCCCGGCGGATGATTCGGCCGGAGCAAGCGGTGATGAGCGAGCCGCCGGGTTTCACGCGCGCGTGAGCGTCAGCTCGATCACTTCGGCCGGGCAAAACGCGCGGACGGCATGGGCGGAAAACCCCAGCCCGCGGGGCACGCAGAGCCAGGTTTGATCGAACTGGTGCACCCCCTTGGCAAAGCGCTTGGGGAGCGGATCGTGCGAGAGAATGGCGCGTCCGCCGGGCAGGCAGACCTGTCCGCCGTGGGTGTGGCCGGCGAAGATGACGTCGGCGTCGATCGATTTTGCGGTGAGCACCTGTTGCGGGAAATGCGCCATCACCAGCCGAAGCCATCCCGGCGGCTTGGGGCCGAGCTCGTCAACAACGCGTGGCGACACATCCGTCGGCATCACGCCGTGCCAGCCAACCAGATCAAGGACGGCCTCCCCATCGCGCAGGATGACGCGATCGTTGTAGAGCGGGTGCACGGGCAAATCGTTCATGGGAAGGGCGAAGGCGTCACCGTCATGATTGCCGAGGATGCCCCAGACACCGAGCCGAGCCGACAGGGGAGCCAGAAACCGCCGCACATTCGGAAGGGCCGGGCGGCAGTCGATCTTGCTGTCGACGAAGTCGCCGGTGATGAGGAGGAGATCGGGCGGGTTGGCGGCCAATTGCTGCAACACCTTATCCCACGCGGGCATCCAGACGGTGTCGATGTGCAGATCGGTCAGGTGGACGATGCGCAAGCCCTCAAAAACGGGCGGCAAACCGCGTACGGGAATTTCGTAGGCGGACCACTGTAATCGTCGTAAACGCAGGCATTCCACCCATGGCCAGGCCCAGATCGGGGTGGGATCGGGGAGCGTTCGGGCCTGCACGTGCACGCGGGCATGATAGCCCGGCGACGCTGCGGCCCAAGGGGCGGGCGCAGAATCGAAGCGTCGAATTAAGGGCGTGGAATCGAGACATAGAATCTAGACGCGGAATGAAGGCGTAGAATCGAGACGGCAAGGGGGACGCGAGCAGTCAAGGAGCCCCGATGCGACACGTTCCGATCGAGAGTGTGAAGCGGGATCGACGATTGACGATGACGCTGAGGCTGACGACGACAATGCTGGCGATGACGTTGGCCGCGGTGGTGGCGGCCGGCGCGGGACCAGCGACCCAGCCGGCGGATGCGCGAGCGGGCGACGGGCTGGCGGCACGCGTCGCGCGGCTGGAGGCGATCGTGCTGCACGCGCCCGCGGATTCGACGGGGCATTCGACCGGGGACCAATCGATCGAGACTTCATCGGCGAACGCGTCGGCCAATTCGTCCGTCGAACTGCGATTGGAGGCGCTGGAGCGGAAGCTGAGTGATCGTTCAGCAAGCGATCGGTTGGGGGGCGATCGATCGGGGAGTGATCGGCCGGGGAACGATCAGGCCTCGATCGCCAACCTGCAGGCGGCCGTTTCGCGACTGGACGAGAAGGAGCAGGCGATCTCGCGGCAGGTGGCGGCGCTGCAGGGCAA
>JBQCCH010000020.1:0-2889 GCA_051962375.1 Tepidisphaeraceae bacterium | reverse complement strand
GGCGGGGCGCTTGCGGCGCATCGCGTTGGCGGCGATGAGGATCGCCGGGATCGCGGCGACGGCTGCGGGCGGCAACGGAACGGCGGCCGCCTTCATCGTCTCCACGCCGAATTGGCCCGTTTTCAGTTGCACGAAGGAGGTCGATCCCGGCGCCGCCGACGCCGTCAGCGTGGTGGCCAGGTCGATCTGCGCGCTTTTCCAACCCGCGGGCAGGTCGATCGATACGGTGCCGTTGAACAACCCGCTGGTGGAGGCAAACTGCGTCCCGAAATCGAACGTTTTGGTGACGATCTCGTGCGTGGCGGTGTTAGTGACGGTCAGCGTGCCGACCGCATCGGAAGCGCCGATGCCCAGCGTCGAATAATCCCCGCCAAGCCCCGCCGAGATGTGGCTGAGCGATCGGCCGGTTTTAGCGGTGACGATGGTGGACGCGGTATCGCTCGTCGAATTCGACGGCATGATCAGGGCTTGCGTGTTCGGCTGTGCGTAGGTGATCACCGAATCGCTCGACGCGCTGAAGTTCGCCGGATCGAAGATGAACATGTCGCTGACGACGGTGGGGCTGTCCGGCGTGAACAGGCCCGTGTCGGTCTGGCCGTTGGTGTAGGTGATCGTGTCCGACGAGCCGGCCGGCGTGCTCCAACTGGTGGCGGCCAGGCTAAGCGAACCGGTCAGGGCAAGCATGACCGTGGAAGCGATAAGCGGACGGACATTCAGCATCACAATACTCCTGTTGACGGCCCGAAAATCCCCGGCGGCCATCGGCCGGAATGAACACTACTGTTACAGATGTACTTGGCGGACGTTGCCGACGTCGAAAAAACATCGACTTGCGATCATCCGATAACATCCGTTCCCGCAGGGTTGTGCGGGCGGTGACGGATAACCGACCCCGGAGCGTCTGGTGTAACCGAATCACGTCCGATAAGCGAGCGCCCGCGACCGTCGGCCGCCCCTCACGCTGCGGGATCGCTCATCAGCGCCTGCTTCAGCATTCGCGCCGCCGCTTGCGGATCGTCGGCGCCGATCACCGCCGACGACACCGCCGCCGCTCGCACGCCCGCGCGTCGCAGCAGGGAGGCGTTGCTCGCCGAAATTCCCGAGATCGCCACCGCCGGGATCGGCAATTCCTTCGCCGCCGCCTCCGCGTAGGAAAGCCCCGCCAGGGTGCTCTTCACTTTCGTCGTGCTCGGAAAAATCGGTCCCACGCCCACGTAATCGGCCCCATCGAGCACGGCCTGGCGGGCTTGCTCGATGGCGTGCGTGCTCACGCCCACGATCTTGTCCGGGCCCAGCATTTGCCGCGTCTCGCGTGCGGGAAGGTCCCCCTGCCCGACGTGCACGCCGTCGGCATCGCTCAGGAGTGCGATGTCGGGTCGGTCGTTGATGATGCAGAGGGCGTTGTAGCGGCGACACAGCGCGACCAGGGCCCGCGCCCGCCGCAGGAGTTCCGCCCCCTCGAGATTTTTTTCACGCAACTGCACGCAATCGGCGCCGCCGAGCAGGGCGGCTTCGGTCGTCGCCAACCAATTGGCCCGGCAGAGCGATTCGGTCACCAGCACGTACAGCACCACACCCCGCATCCGCTCGCGCCCGGGCGACAGGGTCAGCAGGATCGCCCGCTCGATGTCATATCCCTGGTACCGCAGTTGCTCGATTTGCGCCGCAGCCGCCGGGTCGGTAAGCTTGGTGTATTCTTCGATCGTGCGCAGCGCTTCGGCCAACCGCTTGCAGGCGGCCGTCAGCACCGAGCCCAGCGATTCGCGCGTTCGCTCGCTTTCGGTCGTCAGGCCCGTTCCGACATCCCCCGCGGTGTCGCGCGCGGCGATGGCTTGCGCCTGCAGCGGGGCGGTGATACCTTGGAAACGGTGCCTCATCGCCTTGAGCGTCTGGCAAAGCTCGCCGTGATTGAGTACAAAGCGCGCGTAGTCTTCGATCACACGCATCGCCTCGCGGGCGCGGTTGCAGTTGGCGTCGCAGATTCGCAGGGTGGTGACATTCATTGGGAACGCATCGTATGAACTTAGGCGAAGCACGTCAGCGGGCCTATCTGAATGGATTCAAGTCCGCGGCCGACCAGGCGGCTCACCCCTGGACGCCGGCCGACAAGTCGCTGCCGATCAACCAGATCGTCAACGGCAACAGCATCGAGCTGCTGAACGGCCTCAAGCCCGGGTGGGTCGATCTGGTGTTTGCCGATCCGCCGTTCAACATCGGCTACCTCTACCACGGCTACGACGACCAGAAATCCGTCGACGAGTACCTGAATTTTTCCGAGCAATGGATGCGGGCCGTCCATCGGGCGTTGAAGCCGACGGGGAGCTTCTACCTGGCGATCGGCGATGAGTTCGCCGCCGACTTGTGCGTCATCGCCCGGCGGAAGATCGGGTTTCATCTTCGCAACTGGATCATCTGGCACTACACGTTCGGCCAGCAGACCAAGAAAATGTTCGCCAAGAGCCATACGCACATCCTGTATTTCACCAAGGAAAAACCGACGGCCGGGCTGAACAACATCACTTTTAACGCCGACGCCGTCCGCGTCGCCAGCGCCCGCCAAACCGTCTACGCCGACCTCCGCGCCAACAGCAAGGGCAAACTGCCCGACGACACCTGGTTCCTCCGCCCGCAGGAGGCGGGATACTTTGAATCCAGCTTCAAAACCCTCCCGCCGCCCCCCGGCGAAACCACCGAGCTCAGTTTTTTCGATCCCGTAAGTTCCACATGGAACATCAGCCGAATCTGCGGCACCTTCAAAGAACGCGAAGGGTGGCACGGTTGCCAGATGCCCATCGGCGTGCTCGATCGGATCATCAAGGCCAGCAGCCATGAGGGAGACGTCGTGCTCGATCCGTTCAATGGCTCGGGCACCACCTGCGTCAGCGCCGC
>JBQCCH010000019.1:0-2806 GCA_051962375.1 Tepidisphaeraceae bacterium | reverse complement strand
GGCAACATCCTCAGACGCATGCACGCGGAACTGTGCGAAGGGAGCCTGGCATGAGCTACGTCGGCCAAAGCATTCCGCAAGACTCGGCGATCGGGCATGTGAGCGGCAAGAGCGTTTTCATCGATGACGTGCCTCCCGTGCATGGTGAAGTGCTCGTCGGATTTTACGGCAGCCCGGTGGCGCACGGCCGGGTCGGGGCGATTGACCTGTCGGCCGCCCGGGAAGTGCCGGGCATCGTGGGGCTTTACACCTACAAAGACATCCCCGGCCATAACCGCTTCGGCCCCGCCATCGCGGACGAAGACCTGCTGGCAGAACAAGAAACGCAATACATCGGCCATCCGATCGTGCTGATCGCGGCGGAAACCGTGGCGGCGATCGAGCTGGCGAAAAAGCTCATCCGCGTGGAGATCGAAGCGCTGACGCCGATTCTGACGATCGACGAAGCGCTGGCGGCGGAGTCGTTCATCGGGCCGTGGCGGGAGATGCACCGGGGCGACCTGGAGCACGCCTTCGCGACGGCGCCGCACACACGTGAAGGCGTCATCGAGATCGGCGGACAGGAGCATTTTTACCTGGAGAGCCAGGCCTGCATCGTGACGCCGGGCGAGTATGGAACGGTGACGGTGCATTCGTCGACGCAGCACACCAGCGAAGTGCAGACCCTGGTGGCCGAGGTGTTGGGGGTGCCGTTCAACCATGTGACGTGCGTCTGCCGGCGCATGGTGGGCGGATTCGGCGGCAAAGAAACGCAGGCGGCGCAGCCGGCGATGATGGCGGCCGTCGTGGCGCGGCGGACGGGGCGCACGGCACGATTCGTCTACACCAAAGACGATGACATGCGCTTCACCGGCAAGCGCCACCCGTTCAAGACGATGTATCGCGTGGCGTTCGATGACCAGGGGATGATTCTGGGCCTGGACCTGACGCTGCATGCGAACGGCGGCTGCAGCACGGACCTGACGCTGGCGATCCAGGAGCGGGCGATGCTCCACAGCGACAACGCGTATTATCTGCCCAACGTGCGCATTCGCGCGCGGGCGTGCCGCACGAATTTGCCGAGCAACACGGCGTTCCGCGGCTTCGGCGGGCCGCAGGGCATCGCGGGGATCGAATCGATCATCGAAGACATCGCGGCCGAGCTGGAGCTGGATGCGCTCGATGTGCGTCAGCGGAATGTTTACGGCGTCACCGACCGGAACGTGACGCACTACGGGCAAATCGTCGGCCTGAATACGCTGCCCGAATTGCTGCAGAAGCTGCGGACGGAGTGCGCCTACGACACCCGCCGGGCACAGATCGAAACCCTGAACCAGACCGACCCGCTGCATTTTCGCGGCCTATCGCTGACGCCCGTGAAATTCGGGATCAGCTTCACCCGACGCACGCTCAATCAGGCGAATGCGCTGGTGAATATCTACGTTGACGGCAGCGTGCTGGTGAGCACGGGCGCGACCGAAATGGGCCAGGGCGTGAATACGCGCATCGGGCAGATCGTGGCGGACGAATTGGGTGTGACGATCGACAAGGTGCGCGTCACCGAGACCAGCACCGACAAAAACAACAACACCTCCCCCACCGCCGCCAGCAGCGGGACCGATTTGAACGGGAACGCGGCCCTGGTGGCGTGCGTGAAGCTGCGCGAGCGATTGGCCGGCATCGCGGCGCGGATGCTGCACGATGCATCCGAAGGGCTGATGACCGAGCCCGAGGCGGTCCGCTTCTACCGCAACACGGTGTACGACGTGCGCCGGCCGGGCGTGAAGATCGATTTTCAACAGGTGGTGTGCGAAGCGTACACGCAGCGCGTGAGCCTGGGCGAGCGCGGCTTTTATGCGACGCCGGGCGTCGATTTCAACCGCGAAACCGGCAAGGGACACCCGTTCTACTACTACACGAACGGCGTCGCGTGCGCGGAGGTGTGCGTGGATCGATTTACCGGCGAGATGCAGGTGAAGCGCGTCGACCTGATCATGGACGTGGGATTGCCGCTGAATCCGGCAATCGATCGGGGGCAAATCATCGGCGGGTTCATTCAAGGCATGGGTTGGTGCACGAACGAAGAGCTGAAATATGCCCCGGGCGGCGCGTTGCTGAGCTATTCGCCGACGACATACAAGATCCCGAACGTGAGCGACGTGCCGGAGGTTTTCAACGTGAGCATGCTGGATAATCCGCACAACCACATGAGCATCAAGCGCAGCAAGGCCGTCGGTGAGCCGCCGCTGATGCTGGGGCTGTGCGTGTGGACGGCGGCGAAGGACGCGCTGCGCCGGGCGGCCGGCGCGGGCGCAGCGTTGCCCTTGCCGGCGACGGCGGAAGCGATGGCGCTGGCGCTGCACCGTGCTCCGGCGGCGGCGATGGCGGGCCGGTGAGCGGTTGCTATAAATCGATCGCGAATTTATAGAACTTTGCCCGGTGACAATCGCTGGGCGTTGTCTACTATCGCTCGCATGCTGGCTGCCTGGTTGGGACAAACCTTCGAATTCCACGACATCGCGATCGTGCTGCTGCTGGTGCTGCTGGAAGGCACCTTGTCGGTGGACAATGCGCTGGTGCTGGGGTTGCTGGCGCGGAAGCTGCCGAAGGACCAGCAGGAAAAGGCGCTGACGTATGGGCTGATCGGAGCATTCGTGTTCCGCTTCCTGGCGATCGGCGTGGCGGTGTTTCTGCTGAAGTGGACGATCTTCAAGCTGATCGGCGGCGGGTATTTATTGTATGTGGCGGTGAAGCACCTGTTCTTTCACAAGAAAGAAGACCCGCAGGCCGCGGCGGAGGGTGTGATCCAGCCGAAGCCGAACCAGTT
>JBQCCH010000018.1:0-2003 GCA_051962375.1 Tepidisphaeraceae bacterium | reverse complement strand
CGCGGCGAGAAACGTTGCGATGAATCGCAACCTACGCATGTGCCACCCGCGCCGCGTTCAGCGTTTTTGGTAAACTGAACTTCGTCCGGCGGGTTCGGGGAAGCTGAGGAAGGGAAGCGGTCATCATGGCTTCAGTGACGGGTGCGATTCGGCGGGTCTGGCCGTTTGGGGCGATCTTTGGGCTGGAATTGCGCCAATTGGCGCGTCGGCCGCAAACCTATGCGACGCGGTGCATCTACCTGGGGCTCTTGCTGCTATTCCTGAGTTTCGCCTGGATGGCGATGAACGGCGGCTCCGAAGTCGGCGGCGGCATTGTGCAGGCGGCCCAGCGACGGGCGGAAACCGGGCGGGCGTTTTTCATCGTCTTCGGGATCTTCAGCATCCTTGCGATGCAGTTGGCCGGCCCCGTGCTGACCAGCAACGCGCTGAGCGCCGACCGACTCCGGCGAACGCTCGATGTCCTGCTGATGACCCCGCTGTCCGCATGGCAAATCGTGGCGGGCAAGCTGATGTCGCGCCTGTGGACAGCGATGATGCTCCTGGGCCTGTCGCTCCCCGTGCTGGCGATCGTGCGACTGCTGGGGGGCGTGGAACTGTCGCAGGCGATCGGCACCCTGGCGCTGTGCGTGGCCACCGCGCTGGGGTCGGCATCCATCGGATTGCTGTTCAGCGGCATGCTCCGGCGGTCGTGGGCGACGGTGACGCTCGCCTATTTCACGCAATTCACAGGCTATTTCCTGCTCCCGACGCTGCTCTCGGTGCTGCAGTCGGCCACGCACATGAGTCCGCAAACGACGCTGCCGGTGTATGCGGCACTGAATCCGCTCATGACGCAGATCGGCATCACGGCGGGCCAGGGGGGCTTTCCCGTTGACTGGTGGCCGGCAATCGCGGTGCAGCTGGGGCTCGCGCTCATGCTGAGCGTGCTCACCGCCGCGATGCTGCGACGCTCCACGCGAGCGGCCGTCATCGATCGAGACGCCGACCCCACGCCCCCGCCGCTGCCGACACCGCTCCCCCCGTCGCTCCCGACGCATCAAGCGATCGCCGCGCGCGACGAAGCAGCGATCGACGTGTCTCCCGCGACTCCGCCTCCCCTGCCTGCGATGCCGAATCCCGCCCCGATGCCGGCCAAGCGGCGCTCACGGGACGTCGGCGATGCGCCCGTGCTGTGGCACGAATTGCGCCGCCCGCTGATGACCCGCCCGTTGCATCGGTTCGTGGGAGTCCTGCTCACGGGCGGATTGCTTTTGCTTTCCTACATCGCCTTCCTCGCGGTCAACGGGCTGCAGCGTGCTGAGTTGCAAAAAGCCTACGCCGTCGTCATGCAAACCCTGCTGCTGATGACGGCCCTGGTGATCTCGGCGACGTCGATCGCGGGGGAGAAAGAATCGGACACGTGGATGACGCTCGTCTCCACGCCGCTGAGCGCCAGGGCGATCGTGTACGGCAAATTCCTGGGCATCCTGCGACGGCTGATGTGGCCGTGGCTACTGGTCATCGCGCACTTTGCGGCGTTCACGGTGGCGGGCGTGATTTCGGTGACGTCGTTCGGAATCGTCTTCTGGACGACGCTGACCTTCACGCCGATCTGGGTGGCGACGGGATTGTACCTGTCGCTGCGGTGCAAGCGTCCGACGACGGCGGTCGTGCTGAACCTGCTGCTGCCGCTGCTGGCCTTCGCGGGGGTGCCGATGGTGCTGTCGATCCTGCAGTCGTACTTCTTCCCCGACGCACCGGCCACCTGGCACGAAGTGACGGCCTACTACCTGCCCTACTACTTCACCAACACCGGCATCACGCCGCCGGGCGGAAACACGTATTCGTTCCTGAAAACCTTCGCCCCGCCGATGACCTTCACGCGCATCAGCCTGTCGTACCTGCCGCTGATCGCGTTGGGCGCGGGGGTGGTGCAATTGCTTGTGACGTTCGCGACGCTCCACACGACGCAGCGACGGTTCGATCGCATCGTGGGCAGGGCGGAAACGCGGGACAAGGGCTAT
>JBQCCH010000017.1:0-3760 GCA_051962375.1 Tepidisphaeraceae bacterium | reverse complement strand
CAACGGCAGTGAGTTGGGCGGGCGTTTGGCTCATGGGACGGGGATGCTCCGAGGCGTATTCAGGAAATGATTCCGCGCGATCAACAGCCGCACCTGGTCGGCGCATCGCTTCAACTCGCCGGCGGTGTACTCGCGCAGCCCCGCTTCGCCATGCACGGTGTAATAGAGCATCGCATTGCTGTAAGCATCTGAAAGCTTCGAAGTCGCCTGCGTGATGTAGGCGGTGCTGTAATCCTTCGGCACCTGCGGCGCAAGCTCCGCATACGCATGCCCCAGTTCGATCCCGCTGAAGAACGGATTCTTCGCGTCAAACTCCGGATACGACCAGGCCGCCTTCAACGGCGGGAGGATATTCGTCTGCGCAAACCGCGGCCCCACCTGTGCAGCGTCGTAATACAGATACATCGCCAGCTTCCACGCCAGATCCACCCGGCGGCACTGCTTGGTGATCGCCAGCCCCGTGCCGCCCCACGTGCTCGTACGAATCCCGCCCGGCTCCCACGCCGGCAAGGGCATCAGCGCCAGCTTGCCGGCCAAGTCAGGAACGTCATTCTGAATCTGCCGCGTTCGCCAATCCGGACAGAAGTAAAACAGCGCCAGCCCATCCAGCATCGCACGCGACAATGCCTGCCCCGAGCCGCACCCATAACCGACAGGATTATCCCCCTGCGTCTGCTCGATGTACCAACAGACCGTGTCGACCGCGATCGGCGAATCAAAGATGACATTCCCGTTCGCATCGAACATTCCCCCGCCCCGCTGGATCAACAACAGCATCAACGCGTCGCCGCCGTCGTACTGCAAATCGATCATGTAATGGCGATTCACCTGATCGCCGGGCAGATGCTTATCCTTCAGTGTCTTGCCCACGCGGGTGAAGTCGGCCCAGGTCTTCAGTTGACTGACATCGATGCCGAGCTGGTCGCACAGATCGCGCCGATACACCAGCATCACCGGATGGACATCATGCGGCAGCGCAAAGATGCGGCCGCGGCTGGACCATCGGGCGAATCGATTCGCGACCACGCTGGCCTTGAGTTGCTGCTGCTCCACGCGGTCGGTCACGTCGACGAGTTTCACATCCTGCAGCGAACCGTTGGTGAATAGCCCCAGCGTGCCGAACAGCAATTCCACCATGTCCGGTGCGGCCGCCCCCACCTGCAGCGACGATTGGAGCCGATCCTGCAGCGCATTGGCATCGACCAGTTGGAGCTGGATCTTGCAATGGTTCAGTTCCTCAAACCGCTTAATGGCCGGCCGATAAGCGGCGACGTGTTCGGCGGCGAACGTAGCGTAGATCAGGTCGGGCTTGGTGGTTGCTTCGGTGCTTTTTGAAAACAGGAGCGTGATGCCGCTCACGCACGCGATCGCGAACATCGCCCAGGCCGCTTTGCCGAGTGAACCGTC
This sequence comes from Tepidisphaeraceae bacterium, assembly GCA_051962375.1. Classification (GTDB taxonomy): domain Bacteria; phylum Planctomycetota; class Phycisphaerae; order Tepidisphaerales; family Tepidisphaeraceae; genus RYN-431. The sequence goes on along the minus strand of JBQCCH010000017.1, from coordinate 2,353 downwards.
CATGCCGTTCCGCCGCCGATCGGATTGCCGCATGTAGAAGATGACGCCCGATCCCGTCCGCACGGGTTGGCGTTTGGCGTCGAGGGTAAACGTATTCGCCCCGACGCGATCGCCAGTCTATCGTCACGCATCCGAACGCGGTAGCCTCGTCGGCGTCATCAACAAGCAGCCGGCGATCCGGATCGCTCGCGGGGCGTCCACGTGACCGAATCCCCGGCGCGCACCATTCCTTCGCGAACCACCCGGGCATACACGCGCGACCAGCCCGGCCGCTGCTCCTGGGCGATTCGCACAAATCGGCCGTCGTGAAACGAGCCGGCGATTTGCTTGCACGGGAGCGTGTACTGGGTCACTTCCAGTTCCGCGTCGCCGATCGTAAATCGATCGCCGGGCGCGACGCGGTCCCAATCGATGTCGGCCAGCGTGAGATTCTCGCCGACCGACCCGGGCGAGATCGGATGCCCTTCGCCGCGCAGGGCTTCGATGCGTTCGAGCGAGTACAGGCAAACCGCCCGCATGGGGCCGCCATGCAACTTGAGGTTGCGCTGCTTATCCCCCTCGACGGCGTCGCGTCGGAGCATCGTTCGCTCGATCGGCAGCTTCGGCACACCGCCGGCCGGGTTGACATTGATGCTGTGGACGCGGGGCTCGGGCATGGGTTCACGAGTTTACGGCGCAAGACCGGGCTCGACCATTTCCACGCCGGCCGACGCGGGGCGCGGCGAGCGAAACATCGCTACCAACACGCCCGCCGCGCCGAGCGCGACCAACGACTCAATACCCCACACGCCGCCGTATTGCGTGCCGCCCGCGTGGTCGAACTGTCCCAGCGCCGCGCCGTTGTAAACGCTCGCCAGGATCGGCCCGACCCCCAGGATGATGATTCCGAAGACCGTCTGCGCCGAGTGGCGAATGTCGGCCGTCGCGATCTTGTCGACAAGGAGGAATGAGCCAGCAAAAAAGCAGCCATAGCAGAGGCCGTGCAACGCTTGCGAGGCAATCACCAAGGCCGGCGGCGTCCCCAGCGCGAAGATTCCGAACCGCACCGCATACGCCAGGCACCCCAGCGTCAGCACCCACTTGTAACCCAACCGCTTGATGAACATGCCCAGGAGCAGCAGAAAAGCCGCCTCGCTCGCCTGGCCGATGCCCATCACCAGGCCGAGATAGCGTTTCGGCACCCCGACGGCGTCGACGAGAAACGGCGCCGCCCGGATAAAGTAGACCTGGTGAATCATCGCGATGGGCAAAGCAACCAAGGTCACCAGCAGGAATGTCCGATTCCTCAACAGCGCGAAGGCCTTCAGGAAGGCGAAAGGATTTTCGCCATCTTTCTTCGGCGGCGTCGCCGGGAGCAGAAACAGGGCGAAGCCCGCGTACGCGATCGACAACGCGCCCGACAGCCGAAGCGCGTCGGCGATCCGGTGCGTGTTGGTGGCGTCATTGCCGGAGTTCAGCCAGAGCCAGGTGAACCCGGTCGACGCCGCCGCCCAGCCGGCCGTTCCCCAGAGGCGGATCGGCGGGAAGCGCCGCTCCGGGTCATCCAGGTTCTGAAAGGCGATGCTGTTCGTCAGCGACAGCGTGGGCATGTAAACGATGGAGTAGGCCACCGACACCAGGAGAAACGGCGTGAACTGCGTGACGCTGGCGAGCCAGATGTTGAGCCCGCCGCCGACCAGCAGGAGCAAAGCCAGAGCGCGTTCGGCGTTGAGGTATCGATCCGCTGCCTGCCCCGCGATGAATGGCGCCGCCACCGCCCCCAGCGAGCCGGCCGTGCCGAGAATCCAGCCGATCTGCGCGGAGGAGAACCCCAAACCGCCGCCGGCCACCGGCGTGCCGAGGTAGGCCGCCAGGATGGGCATCCACAATCCCCAGACGGCGTATTGAAGCAGCATCATCACCGAAAGGCGTACCGACAGGCCCGCGCCTGATGGCGCGGCGAGAGCGGGCGTGGATTGGGTCATGGGCTGGAGTCTAATTTCGCCGGTGCCCGAAATCACGTTTTCAACGCCCTCATCGCAAGCCAGGCGTGCCCTGCAGTCGAAGCGTGCCGTCGGATCCAATGTCGCAATCCACAGTTCGCCTGACATGGCCGACGCTCGCATCAATGGTGCAACGGCGTGCGTTGGGCTCACTTTCGTCCCAGGTGACACGAAGTTGACCCACAGGACACGGCACCGGGCCGCTCTTCCATTGGCCCAGACGCTGCGCTTCGGACGCGATCGCCCACCCGGCCCGCAGCAGTTGCGAGGCCTGGGCTTCGTCAATCATCAAGCGCGTGCGCTGCACCTGCTGATCGGCCCGCCCGGAGACCGCCGTCAAGACCGCAGCCGTCGTCCCGATCAGGGCAATG
>JBQCCH010000016.1:0-4553 GCA_051962375.1 Tepidisphaeraceae bacterium | reverse complement strand
CGGGCTATCGCTGGCGAATGTCGTTGAGATGACCTTTTGCAATAAAATATTAATTGCGATTAAATGGCGCGCTACAACGAGCCGCGACCGTATGGGAGCGCCGGGAGGCTCGAAAGATTCCGAAAATCAACGGGTTCCCGGCACCCTGGCCGCCACTTGACGACACATCCGCTCCGGACGCTCCCTCACGGTCGCGGCTCGTTGCCAGCAGGCGCGACGAAATCAACCCGGCGGTTGTCCGACTCTCCTCTTATACGCATCGCGTTTGGTTTCCGCGCGTCCATCGCCACGAGCCGCGACCGTCAGGGAGCGCCGGGAGGCTCGAAACATTCCGAAAATCAGCGGGTTGCCGGCACTCTGGCCGCCTGCTCAACGACGAGTCGGCCCGCGCGCTCCCTCACGGTCGCGGCTCGTTCCCAGCGGGCGCGTCGAAATCAACCTGACGGTTGCCCGACTCTCCTCTGAAGACCCTTCACCCCACCGCGTATCGCTTCGCCTGCCACGCTTCTGTCGCATGATCATGCGGCTCGAGGAGCGCCTTCTTCGGCTCACGTCGCATCGCAGAACAGGATACTCGCGCACCGGCCTTCCAGGCGACGCGCCGGCACCTTAGTTCAAGACTTTTTCTCGATCTCCCCGTCACCCCCGGCGTCTTGAAATCGCGTATAATCCCGGCGTGGTTCGATCACGGAAGATCACATCCCGACGATGGAGCGTCGCCGCCCCGAGTGAACAGGCCGCCGAGTTGGCGCAGCGGCTCAAGACCAGCCCGCTGGTGGCCCAGGTGTTGCTCAATCGCGGGATCGAAGACCCCGCCGCCGGCCTGGCGTTTCTTCGGCCGAACCTGCGTCTGCTGCATGACCCGGCCCAAATCCCCGGGCTCGCCGATGCCGCCCAACGCGTGGCCCGCGCCATCCGCGATCGCGAAGCCATCGTCATCTACGGCGATTACGACGTCGACGGCATCACGGCAGTGGCCATCCTCTGGCACGCCATCCGCCTGCTCGGCGGCAACGTGCGGTATTACATCCCCCACCGCATCGACGAAGGATACGGCCTGAACGCCGAGGCCGTGCGTCAACTGTGCGATGACGGCGCTCAACTCATCATCACCGTCGATTGCGGCATCACCGCGATCGAACCCGTCGCGTTGGCGAAAGACCGCGGCGTGGATGTCGTCGTCACCGATCACCACGAATGGAAAGAAACCGCATCCGGCGAATCGGGCGGCGCGGGCGAGATTCATCTGCCCCCCGCCGCTCATTTCGTGCACCCGCGCTTGCCGGGATCGACCTACCCCAATCCGCAAATGTGCGGCAGCGGCGTGGCGTTCAAGCTCGCCTGGGGGGTCGGCCAGGCGATGACCGGCGGCGCCAAGGTCAGCGAGGCGCTCAAAGCCTTCCTCGTTGAAGCGATGGCCCTGGCCGCTTTGGGAACGATCGCCGATGTCGTGCCGCTCGTCGGCGAAAACCGACTCCTGGCCCACTTCGGGCTCGGCGGGCTGAAGCAGACACAGCTGGTCGGCCTGCGGGCGCTGATCGATTCGGCCGACCTGGATGGCAAAAACATCGACAGCTTTCACGTCGGCTTCCTGCTCGCCCCGCGCCTCAACGCCGCCGGCCGCATGGGCCACGCGCGCCTGGCCGTGGAGATGCTGACCGATGCGTCCGAAGAACGCGCGCTGAAGATCGCCACCTATCTCGAAAGCCAGAACAAGCAGCGCCAGGCCACCGAGCGGCAGATCCTGGATCAGGCGCTGCAGCAGATCGAACAACTGCAAATGCTCGAGCGCGACTGCCGGGCGATCGTCGTCGGCGGCGCGGAATGGCATCCGGGGGTGATCGGCATCGTCGCCTCACGAATCGTCGATCGGTTTCACCGCCCCGCGATCGTCGTGGCGATGGAACAAGAACTCGGCCACGGCTCCGGCCGCAGCATCGACGGATTTCATCTGTCCAAAGGCCTGGAAGCCGTCACGCACACGCTCGAATCGCACGGTGGCCACGAAATGGCGGCCGGCCTGCGCGTGCGGAGCGAGCGGTTCGAAGCCTTTCGCGAAGCGTTCACCGCCCATGTCGCCGAGGCGCTCGATCCGACGCTGCTGATTCCCGAGCTGCGCGTCGATTGCGATGCCGAACTCGGTGCGATCACCGAAGCATTGGTCGGCGATTTTGCACGCTTGGGCCCGTTCGGTCGCGGCAACCCGCGGCCGCTGATCCGTTGCCGCGATGTCGTGCTGACCGCCGACGCTCGCCGGATCGGCAAAACGGGCGATCATCTGTCCCTCTTCGTCCGCAGCCGCTCGGCGGGCGGCCCCATGAAGGCGATCGCTTTCGGCGCCGGCGACTGGTGCGATCGCCTGAAAGCCGGCAGCGTGATTCACCTCGCCTGCCAACCGCAGATCAATGAATTCAATGGCCGCCGATCGGTCGAGTTGGAAGTCAAAGACCTTCAACTGGCCGAGTGACCCGCCGCGTTGATTTCGCGATTACTTGTTGTGATCCTTCACCGGTCGCGGGCGATAGCCGCCGACGGTTTGGGCGACATTTTCGATGGTGATGAACGCTTTCGGATCGATCTGATGCACGTGCTCGATCACGTGCTTGCGCCGCCGCCGCGGTACGACGACCATCAGCTCCTGCACGCGTCCGCTGACGCCTTCGCCCCAGAAGAGCGTGACGCCGTACCCTTCGCTCGCCAGCCGGTCGCGCAAATGAAGTTCGGGCGCGGCCGTGATGATGCGGAACACCACTTCGCCGAACGCGATCGTCCGCTCCAGCGAGATGCCCACCAGCGTTCCGGTGGCATAGCCCAGCGAATAGCCGACCATGTTTTGCCAGTGATCCAGGTGCGAAAACACCCGCGACAACGCCAGGATCCAGATCGCCGACTCCAGCACCGCAAACAGCGTGGCCGGCAGCCGGCGGCCGTTGACGAGAAAGACGACGCGCAGCGTACCGGCGGAAACATCGCCGATTCGGAGGCAGAAAATGGTCAACGCGCCGAGGAAAAGTTCCATGAGGACTGCTTCGAACTCTGTATCGGCTGATCGGCGCGTCGACTTGCACGGGTGCGGCGAAGCGCGGGGGCTACCAGAGCAACTGCGTCGATTCAAACACCGGCCCGTCCGTGCAGGCCAAGCGGTAACACCACTCGCTGCCGGCCAGCGGGGGTTGAGCCGGGTCGGGCTTGCGGACTTTGATGCAGCAGCTTTGGCACGTTCCCATGCCGCACGCCATCGCCCGTTCCACGCACACCTGGCAGGCGATCATCCGCCGCTCCGCGATGCTGGCGGCATGTTTCATCATCCCCTCGGGCCCGCAGGTGTAGATCACCGTCCGTTGCCGGTCGGCGTTGTCGGTGATGTAGGCATCGAGGTATTGCTCCAGCGCCTGCGTGACAAAGCCGCGATACCCGTACGACCCGTCATCGGTCGTAATCACCGCCGGGATGTTGTGCCGGGCGAATTCGCTGACGTTGTACAAGGGATCGATCGAGGTTGGCTTGGGGGGCAGTGCGTCGTTGGTGATCGTCAGGGCGATCAGGTCGCGCGTCATCGCGCCGCAGAACACGATCCCGCGCCGCCGGTGCTTCGCCAGCGCTTCGGCCAGATAGATCATGGGCGGCACGCCCACGCCCCCACCCACTAGCAGCGCGATGCCATTCTCCGGCGGCAGCGTAAACGCGTTCCCCAGCGGGCCGATTACGCTCACGCGATCGCCCACTTGCACGCGCGACATCCAGTCCGTGCCGATGCCCACCGTGCGGGCGATGACATCCAGCTCCACGCCGTCGCGCGTATCGCGCCGTCCCGCCAATGAGAATGGGCGGCGCAGCACCGCCACACGCGCTTCAAGTTCTGGATCGCTAGAGCTCGCTCCGAAGGGCGGCCAATCAAGTTCGCGGGCTTCGTGCGTCAACTCGGTGTCATCGACACACTGCAACTGCACGAATTGACCCGGCGCGGTCGGCGGGAAGGAGGGCACGCGAAGCGTCAGCCGAAAGTGCTCGCGACAGAGCGGCTGATTGGCGGCGACGGTCGCGTCAAACTGTCCGCGGCGAGTGGAATGCATCACTGTAAAATCAGTATAATAAAAAACTTCCGGAGGGGTGGCTCCGATCCGCCTCCGGAAGTACGCCACGGCTTGGAAGCCGCTTGAGTCTGGTTTCAGCGCCCTTCGGACGCGGATTGGACTATAACTCTACCGCCCCACCCTGTCAATCAAGACTTTGCCCACCAGCCGATGACCCATTTTTGACATAAACCATTCATTTCAAATCACTTATGCCGATTTTTTACGCCCAAAATTCCACGGTACGCCGCTTGCAATGCGCGTGCCAAACCGTGCAAAATCAGGCCCATGGATCGTGACCCAACGCCCCCCGCTTTTGCGCCCCCAGCGACCGTCGTTGCCGTCGCGATCGGCATCGTCATCGAGCGCGGCCGACTCCTCATCTGCCAGCGCAAAGCGACGGCGGTGCTCGGGGGGCTCTGGGAATTTCCCGGCGGCAAGGTCGAGCCCGGCGAGTCCGACGCCGACGCCGCCATCCGC
>JBQCCH010000015.1:0-3776 GCA_051962375.1 Tepidisphaeraceae bacterium | reverse complement strand
TACGACACCACTGATGGTGGGTTTGCCGTCTATGGCGATGATTTCGGCAGCGGCAGCAACAATGTCGCGGCGGTGAGCTTTACGCCTTCGATCACAACGCATTTTTGGGTCGCCGACTTGGCCCTCGGCGCACTGAACCGCGACCCTGCGAACAACGGCATCGCGACCGTGTCCCTGTGCCAAGACGCGGGAGGGCTGCCGGGGACGGTCATCGAGAGCCTGGTGACAGCGCCGCTTCCCAATTTCGATGACCCATCGGGCAACCCGCTTGCGTCGGTCATGTCCGTGCTTCAGCCGCAGTTGAACGCGGGCACGACCTATTGGCTGGAGGTCACCAATTCGGGTCTTAATTCGGCCTTGTGGAGGACGAACAATGTGGGGGATATCGCCCCGCCGTCGGGCTTTGCCTGGAAAACGAATGGGGGCAGCCCCTGGTATCAGGCTTCCCAATTCATCGGAAGCCAGTGGGGTCGCCCGGCATTCAGGATCATCGGAACGGATGCGGTGCCAGAGCCCGCCTGCTTGACGATGGTCGGGATCGCTTTAGCCAGCTTGCGGCGTCGACCTCGCTTACGCGTCCAGCCGTAGCGACGGCTCGAATTGAGGCTTGCAACCGCCCACGCGTTTTCCCGCGGGGCATCTCACGTTCGCTCGTTCTTTCCATGGCTCGGCCATATCTCAGCCCAGCGATTGCGATTTCGAAACGCCGCCGGGCTTGTGCCCATAAGGGCCGAAAACGCCCGGCTGAAATGATAGCGATCCAGAAAGCCGCATGACGCGGCGATGTCATCAATGCGCATGTCGCCGGCTCGAAGCAGTTGCGCCGCACGCTCGACTCTCAACTGAATCAGGAATTGCCGCGGCGTGGTTCCCGTGGCCCGTCGAAACCGCCGAAGCAGTGTATTCACGCTGACGCCGCATTCTTCAGCGAGCGCCGCGTTGTCGAGTTCGCGTTGGGAAGAAGCCGCGTAAAGACGATGGCGGATGCGGTCGATCAGGGCGTCGCCCCCTTGCAGATCCCAGGCATAGTTCGCCCGCGCCAGCGCGTCGGACGCCAGTGAGAGGATCGTCAAAGAGACCTGCGGATTCTGCCAGGAGCGTCCGCGGTGAAGGCGTCGCACCAGCCTGCGCAGCAGGGCCTGGTTCGATCGCGAGAGAGGAAGGCTCATCGGTCGCGCATCTGCAGCCGCGACCCGCGCGCTGAGCCAGAAGTGAAAGTACAAATGCCCCACCTGCCGGGCCGTGTGTGTGCCGAACGGCGTGTTTGGGGGAATTAAGACGACATTGCCCGGCGTCAGTTCAATCTGCTGTTCATTGAATCGGATCGACGCTCCGCTCCGGTCATTCCAATACCACCGCCAGTAGGGAGAAGTCAGGGCCGTATGGTCCCATTGATCCAAAATGCAATGGCAAAAGACCAGCGGATTCATCGTGCAGGGGGCGTCCTGCACGTAAAGATCGACTCCGCTGACGCAATCCCCGGCCATGGTGTTTTTTTACACAAATCGCGATTCTTTCGCCATCGACGGCGGACCGCAGTCAAGCTAGCGTGTGTCGATGGGAAATCACTGGATGTGGGCGATCGCCGCGGCGTTGCTGTTTCCGATGTACACCTTCTCGCAAGTTCTCCCCGACCCGGAACCGATTCCACCGGTGCCCGCGCCCAAGCCGATCGGTTCGGTTCCGCTGGGCGACCCGAACAAGTTTCCCGAAGTGAAGCTCACCTTTCCGATCGCCGAAGGTCCTTACGGGCCGACGTGGCAATCGATCGAGCAGAATTACCCGGCCAAGGAAATGGCCTGGCTTCGTGACGCGAAGTTCGGCATCTGGATTCACTTCGGTCCCCAGGCAGCCGGACAGAGCGGCGATTGGTACGCCCGCAGAATGTATATCGAGGGATCGCCAGCCTATAAAAATCACCTGCGGGATTTCGGCCACCCGTCGGAGGTGGGCTACAAAGATCTCTTGAAGGATTGGAACCCCACGGAGCTCGATCCCGCCGCTCTCATCCAGCTTTATCAGCAGGCCGGCGCCAAATACGTGCTGATTCAGGGCGTTCATCACGACCAATTCGACAACTGGAATTCGAAGTATCAGCCCTGGAACTCCGTCAATCTTGGACCGAAGCGCGACCTGCTGAAAGAGTGGACCGTCGCCGCACGCAAGGCCGGCATCCGGTACGGCGTTTCGTTTCACCACGAGTACACCTGGTGGTGGTGGCAGACCGCGTTTCGCAGCGACAAGACCGGCCCCAAGGCGGGCATCCCCTACGATGGCAACCTCACACTCGCCGATGGCAAAGGCAAGTGGTGGGAAGGCCTTGACCCGCGCCTGCTCTACGGCATCGATTTGCGCGAATACAAAGGGTGGGATCAGGACGGCTACGCGCCCGCGTCCGGCATCTTGGTGAATCATCTGGATTATTGTCATTGGTATGCCACGCGATGGGCGCTGCGGATCATGGACGTAATCAATCATTACGATCCTGATTTCATCTACACCGACGGCGTGCTCCCCTACCCGTTTTATGGCCAAGGCGCCGAATCGGGCTACAAGTGCGACGCGGCCGCCCGCGTGGTGGCGGATTACTACAATCACACGCTCCAAACACGCGGCAAAGTCGACACGTTCAGCATCATCAAGTTTCACCCGCCGTCGCCGGGCGTGGTTAACACCTTCGAAGCCAATTGGCCGGACGGCATCAAGACCGATCAGCCCTGGATCGCGGAAACCGCCAACGGCGATTGGTACTACGCGCCGAACTTCACCTACAGCTCCAAGGGCTTAATCCGCTACATGCTCGAATGCGTCTCGCGCGATGGTGCGTTTTGCGTGAATATCCCGCTGAAGCCCAATGGCGCTATCGAACCCGCCTGCGTCACGATGCTCAAGGAAGTGGGAGCATGGATGAAGATCAACGGCGACGCCATTTACGGCAGCCACGCGTGGACGCAGTTCAAGGACGGTACCCACTCAACGCCCCGCGGCATGATCGGGCGCGCGCAGGCCGATGCGGAATTGACCACCAGCGATTTCCGGTACACCGTCGGCAAAGACGGCGCGATCTACGCGATCTGCATGGCTGTGCCTGACGGCGGCGCGTCGCTCACCCTCCCGGCCCTGGCGACGGGCAGCCGAAATCTCAACTCGGCCATCACGCGCGTCACGCTGCTCGGGAGCCCGGACCCGATCGATTGGAAGCAGCAGGCCGACGGGCTTCATTTAAACTGCCCCGCGCAAATGCCCTTCAACACGGCGGTGGTGTTCAAGATCGCCTGCGAGCAGCCGGCCCTCACGGCTGAGGCGCAGGTGAATCAACGGCGCGACAGCGCCCGCCAGTTCAGCGTCGTTGGCGTGAAAAATACGCAAGCCGGCGGTGCTTCAACGCTCTCTGCCGCGGGTGACTACGGCGGCGGGAACCGTGACGAAGAGCCGCCGACCGCCGCCTGCGACGGCGACCCCGCCACCAAGTATTACAACCAAGCCCCGGGCCAGGACGGCAAGCGTGGGCTGGGCTCAGGTTTGCTCATCACGCACAACGCGGGCCCGGTCGTGATGGATGGAATCACGTTCACAACTGCGAACGATCGCCCCGCCCGCGACCCGGTGCAGATCACCATTGAAGGCAGCAATGATCCGGACGCCATGACCGCCGGCAATCACTCGTTCACGCTGCTGTACCGCGGTACGAGCGGGCTCGATGCCGACCCGGGACGCTCCATCGCGGGCAAAGTCGTGAGTTTCCAAAACGATCAGCCTTATCGCACGTATCGCGT
>JBQCCH010000014.1:0-2555 GCA_051962375.1 Tepidisphaeraceae bacterium | reverse complement strand
GCCCGCGTCAGTGACGACCAGGCGAAGCTGGCTCACGCCGGTCACATCCAGGGCGACGGACTTGGTCGCGCTGGAAGCCGTCATCACGCCGCTGTCGTACACCAGCACGCCGTCCGCGTAGACCTGGAATTTTACGCTCGCGCCGGAGGTCACTTCGTCATCGACGCCGATATCGGAAAGGAACCCGCGATACACGCCGTTGAGGTTGTAGACAATTTCCGACGACGCATGAACGCCCAGGCCCTTTGCATAGGTGGCGCCATTCAGGGTCAGCGTGTTGCCGTCCCCCGTCGCCTGGCCGCCGTTGCTTTGGTCGCGCTCCGCGCTGCCCCAGCCGTTGGTCATGCTCAGCCAATTCAGGTCGCTCAGATACGTCACCGGCGGCAGGCTGTCGGTGGTGGTGGTCGCCTCGTTCGTGTAAAGCGAGTAATCGGTCGTCCCGACCGCGCGAACGCGATAGACGTAAGTGGTATTCGGAAGTGCCGTGTTGTCCGTGTACGTCGTCGCATTGGCGGCAACGGCGGCGATCTGCGCCCAGGCGCCGCCGGCGACTTTGCGCTCGACGGTAAAGCCGGCCTCGTTCGTCGAGTTGTCGTGCCAGAACAGGTTCACCGTCGTCGGCCCGTTGGAGACGGCGGCCAAGCCGTTCGGATCGGTCGGCACTCCGCTGGCCGGGGCGCTGTTGAAGCGGAACCAGTTGAATGCGGCGACCGTGCCACTCGCCCCGTTGGCATCCATATATACGCGCACCAGATGGTTGCCCGCCGTCAGAGCGTAGCCCGTCGTGGTGAGCGTCCGCCAGGTGCTGGAACTGCCCGTCGGGGCGGCCGACAGCGTGCCGGTCACGTTGACGCCGTCAATCTCGATATGAAATTGCCCGGCCGTGGTTTGGCCGTTCGCGTAGCGAATGTCGATCGTGTACGTCCCGGCCTTGGCGACGGACAGGGTGTACGTGAGCCACTCGCCCGCCTTGGTGGAGCTGACATCGTAACCGCCGCCGGTATCGGAGCTGGATTCGATGTCCACACCGCTCTGGCGATATTGGCCGAGCGAGTTGGACGTGTCCGTGTCGTGGTAGGCGTTGCCTTCGCCGCCGTGATTGAAGTCTTCCGCCTGGATCATGCGATCCGTCGTGGCGGCGACGCCCCAGTACGGCGTTGACAGTGTGCCGATCGGCGTCGTGCTCCACGGCGAAAAGACTTCCTGCCCGCCGGTGGCGACATACCATGACGATCCGGACACCACGTGCGCATTGCCATACACGGCATCGCCGGTGCCCGAGCCGTCACCGCTGGGGCCGCTTGAAGCGCCCCAGGAGTTATTGCGGACGTCGAAGACGCCGTCGTATTGCGTCTGGTTGTAAACAACCGACACCTTCTTGCCGGCCGTCGTGGAGTTGCCGTAGAAGTTGTTGTTGTTGATCACGAACCCGGAGCTGTCGCCCGGCATGCCCTTGCTGTCGACGGCCACCGCGGGGCCGGTGTTCGCGTAGAGCGTATTGTTCGAGATCGTGACGTTGTGATTGTTCCCTTCAAACCGCAGCGTGCCGCTATACCAGTCGAGGGCGCGGGTCACCACGTTGCCGGTGATGGTGACATTGGTTGAATTGAAGAACAGCATCGCCTTGCCGTTGCCGTCGAAGACGTTGTTGGTGATGCGCAGATTGGACTGCGATCCGGCGACGGCCGATTCGAAGGCGATCGCCGCTTCCAGCCCCGTGGTGCCGCTGCTGCCGCGATTGCCGATGAAGGCGTTGTTGTCGATCGTGACATTCTGCAGATTGCCGCCGGACATGTCCTGATCGGTCAGGATGCCGCGCCCGCCGTTGCTGCCGGCGTTGTTATTGGTGCGGAAAACGTTCCGCTGGATGACGGCCGCATCGGTCGCGCTGTTGTTCGACAGGAAAATGCCGGACACGTTGTTCTGAATGATGTTGTCGAAGATGTGCGCCCCCGAGCGCCCCGGCGCAATGACGATGCCGGCGCCGTAGTAGGTGGTGCTGGTGTTGCCCTGGACGGTGAAGCCGTCAATGGTCACATCGTCCGCGCCGATGTAAAAGCCCGAACTGCGCGTGCCGCTGCCCAGCAATTGTCCGGTGACGATCGACTCGTTGGCAGATGATTCGGCCCGCGCGCTGCTGCGTGCATCGACGCCATATTGCCCGCCCAGGATCGTCATCTTCTTGAAGACCGAGACCAGTTCAGGATACGTGCCGGGGCTGACAAGGACCGTCGATCCCGGGGCGGCCGCATCGACCGCGGCCTGGATGGTGGCATACGTGTTGTTCGTGCCGGCAATGGTCGCCGTCATCAAACTACGCGTTTCCAGTACTTCCAGCAGGCCGGGCATGTTCCAAGACCCAGAAAACAGTCCCTTCACTGGGGTGAACCGGCGCTTCGTCGCAACTGACATTCTCGCACTCCTTAGACAATTCACAGTCATCATTCGGAAACGGCTCAATGAGACGACGCGCCAGAGAGCCCAGGACAATTCAAACCCGCCTCGGCCTTACTTCGCCAGGCAGCGATCTCCTGCTGTTCTCTGTCGATGGTGAT
>JBQCCH010000013.1:0-6023 GCA_051962375.1 Tepidisphaeraceae bacterium | reverse complement strand
GGCATGCCGATGGCATTCCCTTGTAAATTGTTAACCGCTGTGGATAAGGGACAACCCTTCAGCAGCGTCACGCAAACTTCTTCGATTGTGTGTGCTGCCTCCTTTCCTTTCATGAACCGTGCGAACGCCTTCATGGCGGCCGCTTATCGCTGACACCTGCGTGGCCTCTGCAAAGCCCGCAAACGTCAACTTCGTCAAAATCGACTCCGCGACGGGGGGCACTTTAGATGTGAACTTCCCAGAATTTTTCCCGCGATTTATCGGCCCTCTCGATCGCAAGTCTCGAAAAACCCTAATAGATCGCGCCTACTCGCAACGGACCCTGCTTTATAAGACTCGCGCACGTTCTGCGCGTTTCGGCCGAGCATTATCGAACGTAAACTTTGCATGACGATGCGACGCACGCTCCAAGCTTTGACCGACGGAATTTCAACCGGCCTGCACCCCGGCGCGCAGATTTATGTCTGGCGCCAAGGCCGCTGCGTGATCGACGAAGCGCTCGGCGACGCCCGCGCCGGAACGTTGCCGATGACCCGGGGCACGCGCCAGCTCTGGATGAGCGCCGGCAAGCCGTTGGCCGCCATCGCAATACTTCAGCAATTGGAGCATGGCCGCGCGTCGCTCGACACGCGGGTCGCCGAAATCATTCCCGAGTTCGCCGCCCACGGAAAAGCGCCGATCACCCTCCGGCACCTGCTCACCCACACCGGCGGTTTCCGCGGACCACTGAACAACTTCGCGCCCGGGCCGTGGGAGGCGATCCTCGATCGCGTGTATGCCCTGAAGCAGGAGCCCGGCTGGGTGCCCGGGGAGAAAGCGGGCTACCACGTCGGCTCAAGCTGGTTCGTCCTCGGCGAGCTCATCCGTCGGCTCGACGGGCGGCCGTTCGAGCGCTACGTGCGGGAAGAAGTCTTCGCCCGTGTTCACGCCGATTGCAGTACAGTGGGGATCGAGCCCTCCGAATACGACGGCACCGAGGCGCTGGTCGTGCCCGATTTTCCGGGCAATCACCTGGTCGACGGCATGACCGTGTGCCGCCCCGGCGCCAACGCGCGCGGCCCGGCGCGGGAGCTGGCGAACGTTTATCTCTCGCTCATCAACCATGACGGCCGCCTCCTGCGGGCGGAGACGTCGCACGCGATGGTCGCCCGGCAACGGCAGGGCATGTTCGACGAGACATTCAAGCAGACCGTCGACTGGGGATTCGGCCTGAAGCTCGACTCAAAGCGCTACGGCCAACTCGACCAATACGGCTACGGCCCCCACGCCAGCGACGACACCTACGGCCACAGCGGCAATCAGTGCGGCTGCGCGTTTGCCGACCCGAAGCACGGGCTCGTCGTGAGTTGGATCACCAACGGCATGCCCGGCGAGCCGCGCCACCAGCTCCGCCAGAACACCATCAATGCCGCCATCTACGAAGACCTGGACCTGACCTGACCGACGGCCGCCGCGCTTCATCCCGCAGGCGGCCGTGGTATGATCTTCGCGCGCCAGGGGCGCGGATCATGCCCACTCCCACCGTCGAAAACTACGTGAAAACGCTCTATTTGGAGCAGCAGCGTTGTCCCGACGCGCTGGTGCCCCTGGGCAAGCTGACGGCCGCCATGGGGGTGGTGCCGGGCACGGTCACGACGATGGTGCGCACGCTCGCCGACGCCGGCCTGGTGCGGTATGAGCCGCGCATCGGTGTCGCCCTCACCGCCGCGGGCGATAAGCTTGCCCTTCACGTGCTGCGTCGGCATCGGCTGGTCGAAACGTTTCTCGTGGATGTCCTGAAGTTCGATTGGTCGGAAGTGCACACCGAGGCTGAGGAGCTGGAGCATTCCATCAGCGACAAGCTGCTGGAGAAAATGGACGCCTTCCTCGGTTATCCCACGACCGACCCGCACGGCGATCCGATCCCCACCGCCGCGGGCGAGATTCATCGACAGGAGCTGGTGCTGCTGACCCATTGCACCGCGGGCGAACGGGTGCGGATCGTGCGCGTCGACAAACAGGACGCCGACTTTCTCAACTACGCCGACGCGAACGGCCTGCGACCGGGCGCCGAAGTGCAGGTGCTCACCGCAGACGCCATCGCCGGCGCGATGACGCTCGAACTGGGCGACGGCAAGCACGTGGCGCTGGGCATCTCCACCGCCGAAGCCATCTGGATCGCCCGTTGCTGAGCCGGCTACCATGCAGGCGTGATGGATGAATCGATCGAAAGCGTGACGGCCCCCTTCCTGCAATCCGATCTGGCGCAAGAAGTCCGGCAGGTTTACTTTGAACAGACCGGCGTCGGTGTGGATGCGGGGCCGGCGACGCATGCGGTGTTTCAGCGCTTCGGCGACCTGCTCGGCGATCCGAACGAGGGGCCCGTCGTCCTGCTGGCGATCGCTGCCGTGCAATTGCAGGCGGGCGCGGTGCTGCAACCCATCCGTGAAGCGGCCCTGGCGATGATCGACGACGGCACGGCCGCGCGAGCGTGGCGGCAATCCGACATCCGCTCCATCAAGCAACGCGCCGCCGCCCTGGAAGCCCTGGGCCGACACCTCGCGGACGCAAAATAAAAACACCGCCGGCCGGTCGCATGAAAGCGGCCGGCCGGCGGTGCGTTTCGCACGCAATCGCGTCATCCGCGAGTGCGCGTTATTTCCCCAGCAGCTTGGCAACGATGAAAATGATCACCGCCCCGCCCAGGCCGCCGCCGAGCAGCATATAGATCAACGAGTATCCAATCGCCGCGATCGGCATGGCCGTCATCAAAATGTCCATCACAACCTCCTCAGAGTAAGACGCGTTTCCTTCGGACTTTTCTCGTTTCGTCCTTGGTCGATCCTAGCGCGACGCCTTCTGAAGAAGCGCCTTAAAACGTCTAAGTTCACGTTCATCTAATGTTTATGTCGATTCGCAAGAATTCCGCCATAAACCGGATACACTGTTGGCTAACGCGTGATGAAACGCCGTTCATCTGTCACCGGGTTGAGAAGCTTTACGAATGTCGGATTCGAATCCTTTTGCTCCAGCGACTTCGCGCCAAAGCGGCAGCGACGCCCTTGCGGCCCTGCAGGAAGAGAACGCACGTCTTCGTGAGAAGTTGGCGTCGCAGACATCGCTGCTGCACACCCTGCAGTCGAGCAGCCCGGACTGCGTGAAATTGCTCGATTTGGACGGCCGGTTGCTGGAGATCAATGAGCCGGGCCGGCGGATGTTGGGGATCGTGGATGTGGTTCCCTGGCTCAATTCGAACTGGGTCAAGTGGTGGCCCGAAGACGAGCAAGCCGAAGCCGCCCGGGCCGTGCAGGCCGCCCGCGCCGGCGGTACCGCCCGGTTCAGCGCGTTCGGCCGGACGCCCGTCGGGGAACCGCGCTGGTGGGAAAACACGGTCACGCGCGTCGATGCACCCGACGGCACGCCCACGCACCTCCTGGCGATCTCGCGCGACGTGACCGAGCTGAAGGTCGTCGGCAATCAACTGCTCAAGGGGTTCGCGCGGCAAGGGTTCATCGTCGAAAACGTCAAAGACTTCGCGATCTTCACGACCGATCCCGCCGGCCGGGTGACGTCCTGGAACGAAGGGGCCGCCCGGCAATTCGGGTATCGCGAATCTGAGATCATCGGCCGATCCGCGGAACTGCTGTGGGTGCCCGAAGATCGCCAGCGAAATGCCCCGGCGACCGAGCTGCAGACCGCCGCCGCAAACGGGCGCGCCGACGACGAGCGATGGCACTTGCGCAAAGACGGCTCTCGTTTTTTCGCCAGCGGTACGGTGAGCCCGATCCGCGACGAAACCGGCCGGCTGCTGGGCTTCACCAAGGTCTGCCGCGACGTCACCGAACAGCGGCGCATCGCCCAGGAATTACAGGAAGCGCGCGCGCAGGCGCTGGCCGCGACCGACAAGGAGCGGCGGCAGCTCGCCGACGTCTTCAAGCGGTCCCCCTCGTTTCTTGCGGTGTTGCGCGGCAAAGAGCATACGTTCGACCTGGCGAACGACCGCTTTTACGAGTTGGTCGGCCAGCGCAAATTGATCGGCCGCACCGTCGGTGAGGCGCTGCCGGAAACGATCGATCAGAAATTCGTCGTCTTGCTCGATCGCGTCTTTGAAACGGGCGAAGCCTACGTGAGCGAAGGACGCCGGATTCAGCTGCAGCGCAGCGAAGGCGGCCCGCTGGAAGATCGGTTCATCGACTTTGTCTGCCAGGCGATGCGTGAGCCGGAGGGCACGATCGTGGGCGTGTTCGTTCACGGCGTCGACGTGACGGCTCGCAAGGCGTCGCAAGACCAGGTCGCCGACAGCGAGCGCCGCTTTCGCCAGCTCGCCGACGCGATGCCGCAGATCGTTTTCGCCGCGCGGCCGGATGGTCACGTCGATTACTTCAACGAGCGCTGGTACGAGTACAGCGGCATGCCGCGCAACATCACCGGCGACGAAAGCTGGGTCGATGTCTTCCGCCCGGAGGAGCTGCCGCGCGTACAGGAAGTGTGGCAGGCCGCGGTGGAAAGCGGGCAGCCGTACGAGATTGAGTACCGGTTTCGCCGCGCCAGCGACGGCATGTTCCGCTGGCACCTGGGCCGGGCGCTGCCGATCCGCGACGAGGCGGGCAACATCGTTCGCTGGTTCGGCACGAACACCGACATCCATGACCAGCGCGAATTGCTCGAGCAGCGCGAAGAATTGCTGCGCTCCGAGCGCAGCGCCCGCTCCGAGGCCGAGCGGACGAATCGGCTGAAGGATGAATTCCTCGCCACGCTCAGCCACGAGCTTCGCACGCCGCTCAACGCCATCCTCGGCTGGTCCGAAATCATCGGCCGCGAGGAAGCGAGCGATGACGTCAAACAGGGCATCGAAGTCATCGAGCGAAACGCCCGGGCCCAGGCGCAGATCATCGAAGACCTGTTGGACATGAGCCGGATCATTTCCGGCAAGGTGCGGCTGAATATCGATGCGCTGAACATCTGCCAACTGGTCGGCGCGTCGGTCGAAACGCTACGTCCGACGGCCGAAAACAAGGGCATTACGCTGACGGCGAAGTTGGAAGAATGCGACGGCCCGATCATGGGGGATCCGAATCGGCTGCAGCAGGTGTTGTGGAACCTGCTGAGCAACGCGATCAAGTTCACGCCGCGCGGCGGGCGCGTGGATGTGTCATCGACGCGCAACGCGACCCACCTGCAGATTCACGTCGCCGACAGCGGCGAGGGAATTCGGCCGGAATTTCTGCCGTACGTGTTCGATCGCTTCCGCCAGGCCGATGCGACGACCACGCGCCGCCACGGCGGGCTGGGGCTGGGCCTGGCGATCGTGAAACAATTGGTCGAACTGCACGGCGGCAATATCCGCGTCACCAGCCAGGGCGAAGGACGCGGCTCGACGTTCACCGTATCGCTCCCGCTGGCGAGCGCCCCAATGACAACGCAGCCGGAGACCGATCTCCCGGCCCGCCCGGATCGCGTGCCGGCGAAGGTCGCCTTCACGGCCTGGCCGGACATCTCCGGGATGAAGATCGTCGTCATCGACGATGAACCGGATGCGCGGCTGATGGTGAAGCGGCTGCTCGAGGACTGCGACGCCCACGTGCGGACGGCCGGATCGGTGGACGAAGGGCTGGCCCTGGTGAGTTCGGAGCGGCCGGACGTGATCGTGAGCGACATCGGCATGCCGGGAGAAGACGGCTTCAGCCTGATCCGGCGATTGCGGGCGCTGCCGGCCGAACGAGACGGCAAAACGCCGGTGATCGCGCTGACGGCCTATGCACGGGCGGAAGATCGCCAGCGCATCCTCGCCGCCGGGTTCCAGGCGCATCTGTCGAAGCCGATCGAGCCGGCGGAACTCGTGCGATCGGTCGCGGCGCTTCGAAACCCGAGCGGCGACTAAACCCGGCCGGGGCTACTTCACATGCTGCGCCGCCCGCAGGCCGGCTTCGGAACCGACGTCGTTCTGGGCATTGCCGCTGGAGGGCATGTTGCCGGCGGGCAACGTAATCCGAGGTGCCCAGCTCAGCCACTCATCCTTGGCCTGATCGTGAAGCGTGAATTGT
>JBQCCH010000012.1:0-4919 GCA_051962375.1 Tepidisphaeraceae bacterium | reverse complement strand
GCGGCGGATTGGCCGAGGGATTGCTCGGCACCAGCGATTCGCGAACCAGTTCCGGCCGAAAGTGCATCATCAGCGACGTTTCAATCACGGCCGCGTGTTCCAGTGCGATGCCGGAATAGTCGCCCGACGGGAACACGTATTGCAGCGTCGTTTCGCTGAAAAAATCCCAGTATTCGAAGCGCATCACGCGGACCGATTCCCGCGGCAGCTCGCGCAGCGCCAGGTCGATTCCTTCGGTGACAAACCACTGATTTTCGAAATGCCCATCCAAGAAAACGAGCTCAGTGACGCCATGGCGGGCGTATTCGCGCGTGATGTCACGAACGATATGGCTCAACGTTTGCCCGTCGAGATTGACGGTTCCGGGAAAAAACGCCCCGCCACCGGACCGGGGCATCGATTTGTAGCCGTAGGCGATTGCCGGGGCGACCCATCCGTCGCAGAGCGGCGCGACCGCCAGCGCCATGGCGGTGGAGAGATAGACGTCCACGCCGAGCGGCAAGTGTGGGCCGTGCTGCTCGGTCGCGCCGCACGGCACGAGGACGACCGGATCACGGCTCACGACGTCGCGGAATTCGGGCCAGGTTAATTCGGCAATGAGTCGAGTGTTTGGCATAAAATTTCAGGCGTCACAGGCGATGCGAAAGCCGATATTGTCGAAGCGCTGACGATCCAGCACCCAGTCGCGAAACGCGCTTCGCAGGATGCGTGGCAGGCCGTCCCAGCCGCCGTTGCGGACCACCCGCACGGCCGAGCGAGATGCATCCCGCCACGCGGTGCCGTCGGCGGGCGCGCCGGCATAATCGTTGTGCCAGTCATCGGCGACGATCTCGGCAACATTGCCGTGCATGTCGAACAGGCCGAACGCATTGGGCGGATAGCTGCCGACCGGCATCAGTCGGCCGGTGCCCGGACGACCGCCGAGGTCCAGATAAAGGAAATTGGCTTGCCCGACATCGATACGATCACCGGTTGAAAAAATGGTGTCGGTCATCGCGCGGCAGGCGTATTCCCACTCCGCCTCACTGGGAAGCCGATACGGTCGCCCGAATTCGGCGGTGAGAAACTCAAGATAATCGTCGATGTCCCTCGCGCTCACCCGTGTCGCCGGCAGGTTCGACATACCCGGCAGCAGATCTCGGTTTTTCGTCTGGGCGAATGCATTCCACTGCCCGACGGTCACGGGCGTGACGCCGATGGCGAATGGGCGGGCGATTGTCACGCGGTGGCGCGGCAGCTCGACGATGCTGGCGAACTTGTCGTTCTCCAAGTCTGCCCCCATCCAGAATTCACCGGTGGGGAGTTCGACGACGGGCGGCGCGGCGGCCGCTTCTGCGACGAGCGTCATACCAGCACCGGCAGTGAGTGGGCCGGCGCGTAGGGAACCGGCCCGAACGCTTCGGGCTCGGCCTCCGCTGCGCGAAGCTGCCGGGCGAGGTAACGCTGAATGTGCCAGATCGGCATTTCAAGATGGCTCAATCGGCCGCAGGCAAACGAGCCGGCTTCCATTCCTTTTTGCACCGCGACGCAGACCTCCATGTCTTCCAGGTGAAATGTCTTGAGCAGCTCCACTTCGGCTGCCAGCTTTTGTTCATAGTCGGGTTGCTGCTTTGCGTCAGGATGCACCATCATCGTCGTCATCAACTTCACCCGGCCGGGGCCTTCGGGGAGGATGCGATACCAGTAGACGCGATCGGGTGCGACGAACAGCAAGAAGGTGGGGAACCCCACATACACATACCAGTCGAGCTTGTGATCCGGCGCCATGTTCGGGAAATCGACAAAGCTGCGCACGCTCGATTCGCCCTTGCGAACTTCGTCCGCGAGGCTTTGCACCAGGGGAAGATGGGCCACCGTGTAATGCGGATGCTCCGGCTCGGACCAGCACGTCTTGGCCGGAAACATCGGCTCAAACGTCTTGATGTGGGCGCCGCAGTGGTGATAACACTCGGCGAAATTTTCCACGATCACTTTCCAATTGAACGGGCTGTCCCAATCCAATGACGTGACGATTTCCAGTTTTTCCAGTTCAAGTTCCGCAAGCTTCTCGCCCATATGCGCATAAAGCTGTGCGACGGGCGCGACAACGCTGGAGAAGGTGACGAAGATGAAGCCGTGCCATACTTCGCTTCGGAAGGAAGACAAACCGGTCTCGCGGCGGCTGAATCCTTCGGCATGCTGCATTTCGGGGGCGCCTTTGCAGCGGCCGTCGAGATCGAATGTCCAGAAGTGATACGGGCAGATCAGGAATCGAGCGTTTCCTTCGGCGGGCCGGCCGTATTCGGTGGGATTCACATCCATGCCGCGATGCGGGCAGACCCGCGAAAGCACGCGCACGTCCATGTCTTTGCCGCGCACGACGACCATCGGTTCGCCGAGCAGATCAAGATTGAAGTAGTCGCCCGCGTTTGGAATCTGCGACACATGCCCCATGCAGAGCCACTGCCGTTTCAGGACATGGTCGACTTCCAACTGGTAGTAGCCCGGATCGGTGTACGCCTGCGGCGGAAAGGTGCGACCTTGTTTTAGAGGAAGATCGGCAACGGCAAGGACGCGATCGCGAATTTCATCGACGCTGGGACGGGGCGACAGAAGTGCCATGGGAGTACTGCGAATATGGGCTGTGCTGTCGAGGCTGGCGGTGTCGGGCGGGCGAAATGCGACGCTTGTGCCCGAAGGAGCAAAGAATGAATCTAGCCAGACTCGGCAGGACCTTCTTTGTTGGTCGGACGGCGCCGCGATCGAACGATGCGGTGGGCCGAAACTCGGTGCGGGAATCCGTCACCTACGCCGTGCGGCGGGACCAAGCTGTCGGAGTTCTCATCAGCAAGAGTGATGCCATCGGATTCAAGAGCGGTGGCTGCGGATCGACGTGCATCAAAAACAATCGAAAACCGGATGGGGATGGGATCTTGCCCAGTCGCGCGGCAGTCGCCAAGAAATTTCCGGCGGCGGTCGACGTTGGCACGGGCGCTGCAGGCATCCCTGCACACGAACAGATCGAAGGCCGAGGTGAGGAACCTCATTCGTGTACCGCTATTTGCAGAGTGTTGCCGACTTGGCGGGTCGTGACGCCGTCTTTTGGGAATCGCTCGCGTGGCCGGAAATGCCGGCAGCGATCGAACGTGCCCACGGGCTCGCGCTGCTGCCCCTGGGTGCGACCGAACAGCACGGCCCGCACTTGCCCGCCAATGTTGACTCGGTTTTCGCACAATCGTTTTGTGCGTATGCGTCTGCGCGCACCGGCGCATTGGTGCTCCCGACGATCACCTACGGTTGCTCGCTGGGGCACACCACGCATTGGCCGGGGACGATTTCGCTTTATCCGCAAACGCTGATCGCGACGCTGCGGGAGATCGCGCAATTCGCCAAGGTGTCGGGCATTTCCCGCTTGATGTTGATCAATTCGCATTGGGGCAACACATCATCGGCGCGATGCGCGATCGACGAGGTGCGGTTCGAGAACATCGGCTCATTCTCCATCGGCCTGCGCAGCACGTTTGATCTGACGCCGGCGATCTGGCGCCAATTCACCGATGATGCCGCCGATTTTCATGCGAACCGGGCGGAAACGGCACTGATGATGTGCCTGGACCCGGGCGCGGTGCGCATGAGCGAACTGCCCAATGCGGACGACCCCGATCGCACGGCCGGTCGCGTGTTTACGCATGTGGTTCCCCACACCAGCCTCAACGGCGTGACCGGGTTCCCCTCCCGCGCCACAGCCGCTGACGGCAAGCGATTGTTTCTTGAAATCGGCGACGCGCTGACGGACGTGGTCCGGGCAGCCATGACCGAAGTTCCCCCCCTTACTTTTTGAACGAAAGACGTCTTATGAAAACCCCTGATCCGAAACAGATTCAGTCCGTCAAAGCGAAGCTCACCGCGGCCGGCGTGCAATATTGCCTGGCCGCGTTTGTGGATGTGTTCGGCGTGCCCAAGGCCAAGTGCGTGCCGATCGCGAAGTTTGAGGAACTTTGTGAAGGGGGCGAGTTGTATACGGTCGGCGCCGTCGAAGGCATGGGGCTGGTGGGGCCGCAGGAAGATGAGTGCGTCACCGTGCCGGATTTGAACAGTTGCGTCGTTTGCCCATGGGACACGCGATTTGCGTGGATGGCGGCGGATTGCTGGCATCACGGGCAGCCGTACGGCGGTGATGCGAGGAATATCCTGCAGAAGGTGCAGCAGCAGGCCAAAGCGCTGGGGTACACCTTCAGCCTGGGGATCGAGCCGGAGTTTTACGTCCTGCGGAAGGATGATGCAGGCAAATACGTGCCGCTCGCGAAGGCCCCGTTCAAAGGGCCGAACGCGTGTTATGACGTGAATCAGACGTTTCATTCGATGGCATTTCTGGACCCGATGTGCCGCTACATTGAGCAGCTGGGCTGGGGCGTGCACAGCTTTGATCAGGAATGCGGGCGGGGCCAATTCGAATTCGATTTCCACTATGCCGACGCTTTGGTGATGTCGGACCGCCTGATCCTGCTCCGGCAGATGGCGAAGCAGGTTGCCGAGAGCATCGGGGCGATCGCCACCTTCATGCCCAAGCCGTTTGCGAATGATTTCCGTTCCGGGGCGCATTTCAACATGTCGCTGGCGGATATTGATTCGGGCAAGAATGTCTTCATCGGCGACGGATCGGAGCCGCTGGCGCGGAAATACGGGCTGAAAGTCAGCGACACGTGCCTGCACTTCACGGCCGGCCTGCTGAAACATGCGGCCGCCCTGACGGCGGTGTGCTGCCCCAGCTTCAATTCTTACAAGGGCCTGATCGCCCAAGGCGATTTGCCCGAAATGAGCTGGGCGCCCGTGCTGCGTTGCTATGGCAAAAACAACCGCAGCGCGATGCTGCGATTGCCGATGAGCCGGCCCTGCGTGGAAAATCGCGCGGTCGACATGAGCGTGAACCCCTACCTGGC
>JBQCCH010000011.1:0-3959 GCA_051962375.1 Tepidisphaeraceae bacterium | reverse complement strand
CCTTGTCCAATTGATCTCCTTTGAGGAACTGCGGCTGCAAATGATAAAGGGGCACCGCCGGCGCGTCGATAAGCGGCCCAAAGGATTATTCCTCAAGCCCGCGAAGAATCTCCACGTTCACCGTATCCCAATCGACCCCCTTGGGAGATTGGCCCTTGGGCGTTTCGAGGATTTTCGGAACGGCTTTCCATCGAACGTCGCGCACGATGGGCCGAAATCCTTCGATGCCGATGGTGCCGACGCCGATGTGGTCGTGCCGATCCAGCCGGCTGCCGAGCGGCTTTTTCGAATCGTTCAAATGCCAGACCTTCACCCGATCGATGCCGATGGTCGATTCCAACTGCTTCATGAACCCCGCGTATTTTCGGCCGCGAAAGTCGTAGCCGCCCGCGAAAAGATGAGCGGTATCCAGACAAACGCCAAGCCGCTGCGGCTTCTTCGTCTGGGCAATGATCTCGGCCAGGTGTTCAAACGTGTGCCCCAGTGAAGACCCTTGCCCCGCGGTGCTCTCCAGGCAGGTCAACACCCGCGCCTTCGGCAGGGCGGCATGGGCGCGATCCAGCGCAGCGGCCACGCGCTTCAGGCCCGCCGACTCACCCGAGCCGACATGCGCGCCAGGGTGAATCACCAGGTGCGGAATGTCCAGCGCATCGCACCGCCGCAATTCCTCAACGAACAGCTCGATGCTTTTCGTCCAGAGGTCATCGTCGGGGGTCGCAAGATTGATCAGGTAACTTGCGTGCGAGACCGTCTGTGCCGTGCCCGACTCGTCACGCGTGGCCCGCCAAAGCGCGATCGCGTCGGCCTCCAAGGGCTTGCACTTCCATTGCTGCTGATTTTTGGTGAAGACCTGGACCGCCTCAAGCGTAAGGCGCTGGGCGTCGATCAATGCTTTGTGCATGCCTCCGGATACCGACAGGTGTGAGCCGTACATCCGCCGGAGAATAATCGACCATCCGCCGCACGCAACGCCGGCACGCCCGCCGCCAGACTCGGTGGCCGATGATCGGCATTACTTGCGTTCGCCCGCCCGGCGGGATAGGTTGTCGGGCCACGTTCCGGTAGCTCAATTGGATAGAGCGTCGGCCTCCGAAGCCGAAGGTTGCAGGTTCGAGCCCAGCCCGGAACATTTTCCTCCTTCGTCACCCCACGATTGACTGCCGTCCCCCTCGCCAATTGCCTGAATTGCCCCATTGGATCATCCGGCGGAGGCGCGTTCGTTCTCCCTCCCTTCAGGCCAACGTATGAGAAATTCTATAGACGGATTTCATGCGGGCCATTGATCGCGTGGGGTAAAGTTCAGCAGTCACAGGCAGGGCCTTTCGATGGTTTCGGAGGCGCCCGCACTCGTGACGAATCGGCCGACGACGGAGCGCGGCTCCGGGACGGATGGCCGGGGTTATTTGCTGGAGGAACGAAGATGATTCAGAAGCTTGCAAACGTTGCGTTGTGTCTTTCCCTCGCCGGCACGCCGGTGTTCCTGGGCTGCGATCGCAC
Source organism: Tepidisphaeraceae bacterium (assembly GCA_051962375.1). Taxonomy (GTDB): domain Bacteria; phylum Planctomycetota; class Phycisphaerae; order Tepidisphaerales; family Tepidisphaeraceae; genus RYN-431. The sequence goes on along the minus strand of JBQCCH010000011.1, from coordinate 2,462 downwards.
GGTGGCCGAAAAATCCACCGAGACGACCAATTCCGACGGCACGAAGACCGTCGACAAATCGAAGACGACCGAAAGCCCGGACGGCTCGACGCAGACCAAGACCGAGCACGAAGTGAACAAATAACACTTCCGCTCGCCCGGAAAATTTCAGCGAACGCCCGGCCGCCCTCGTGCGGCCGGGCTTCTTTTTTTGTGGCGGGTCAACAGTCATCGGGACGACGTTCGCCGAGATCCTGCCGGCATGTTTTGCAGCGAGCGACTCCGGATCGCGATACAATTTCGTTCCATGAATGGCACGCGCCCCGAATCCGGCATCGGTCGATGGGTCAAAGACCCTTACTGCAGCCTGTCGCACGCCGCCGGCGCATTGCTGAGCGTGGCGGCCCTGGTTTGTCTGCTCACCTTCACGCAGGGCGACGCCTGGACGGTCGTGGGCCTTGCCGTGTATGGCGTGAGCCTTGTACTGCTGTTCAGCGCCAGCGCGTTGGCTCACTTTTTCCATGTGCCCGAATTGGAGATGCGATTCGAGCGCCTCGATTATGCTGGCATCTTCTTCCTGATCTTCGGAACGTACGCGCCGCTCTGCCTGACGGTGCTTCGCGGGCCTTGGGGATGGGCGATCCTTGGCATCGAAGGGGCGTTGGCCGGGTTTGGCATCGCGGTGATGCTGTTTACGAATGTCCCCGGCGCCCGCGTTCGCCCGCTCTATTTGCCGATGGGGTGGATGAGTGTCGTCGCCGCGGTGCCGCTCATCCGGCTGATGCCGTGGTCGGCGCTGATCTGGCTGTTTGCCGGCGGATTGCTCTATAGCGTCGGGGCGTTGGTCTTTGCGATTCAGCGTCCCAACCTCTGGCCCGGCCGGTTTAATTATCACGACCTCTGGCACACGATGGTCCTGGCGGCCGCCGGCTGCCAGTTCATCGCCATCCTCGGCGCCGTCGGCTAAAGCGCCTGTTGCGTCGGTCGCACCTGCAGCATGGAGAGGCTGCAGCGCTCGGGCAATTCCAACACGTTCAACACCACGACGGCGATGTCTTCGGCACGCAGGATTTTCTCGCGATGCTCGGTCGCCCGCTGAGCCGATTTGGGCACTTTTTCGACCGTCATGTCCGACCCCACGAGCCCCGGCTCCAGCAGCGTGACGCGGATGCCGTCTTGATTGAGTTGACGCGCCAGCGAATCCGTGAATCCACGGATGCCGGATTTGGTCGCGACGTAAACGTCGCTGCCTTCATTGCGGGATTCAGCACTCATCGAGCCGATATTCAGGATGACGCCCGATTTTCGCGCTTTCATCCGCTGGGCGGCGGCCTTGCAGCAGGCCATCACGCCCATCAGGTTGGTTTCGATCACGCCGCGCCACGCCGCGTCATCCATGTCGGTCACGCTTGACCCGGCAACACCCGCGTTGTTGATCAGAATGTCCACAGCGCCGAACGATTGCTCAGCCTTCTCAAAAATCGCCAAGATATCCGTCGGCCGACTCACGTCCGCCACCATTCCGTAAATCTCGCCGCCGCCGACGCGCTTGATGTCGTTCACTGCGTCGGCCAGTTCCTCGCCATGACGACCGAAGATCAGCACCTTCGCACCCCTGCTCACCAGCAGCAGCGCAATCGCCCGCCCCAGTCCCGTGGTGCCCCCGGTCACGATGACGCCCTTGCCGGCGACCGTTTCGGGCGTGTATTTGAAAAGCGCCTCGAAGGCGGCCTTATCGAGCGGGTTGCTTTCGTTTGGCATGGTGGCACTCCGTTACCGATCAGTCCCATTCCAGAATGACGGGCTCGCCCGCCGGGACATTGAACCGAATCGACCCGTCTTCGCCGGAAGGATCGCATGGCGCTGAGCAAGGCATGGAATCCAAGCGATGCCGAATCAGCGGCAGCGCTGCGCCGGCGTTTGGGATAAGCCGGCACGCGAAAACCTGGTCCGGCTCGCCCCACGTTTTGAACATGACCATCCCGCGGTCACATTCCAGTTTACGCAGCGGACCTTCGCAAAAGAGCGTGAAGGGCATTTTAGGATGCCGATGATGCGAGCGGCTCAGCAGCGTGGGCGCCAACCCCGCGCCATACACCTCCTGCCCGACCGAACCGGGCGCCCGCCGGTCGGCGTAGAGATCCTCCAAAGGAATCGCCAAGCTGCGATCGATGTGGCCGTTGCGGATCTCCGTCGCCAACGCCTCGGCCGGCAGAGAGGCGGGGTAATAAAACCAACCCCGATTCAGCGCGTGCCGGCAGTATTCGGTGATCAAAAATCGCACTGATGCGGGCAATTCATTCCCCGCGACATGGAGCGCTTCATGAAACGCCGCGTACGCCTCAAATTCCTCATACGCCGCCATGTAGGGCCCATCATGCAAGCAGGTGACGCCCATGAAAATCGGGTAGTGTTTCGCCGGCCCCAGTTCGCTTTCCCAGAGATTCACATTGTGAAAGAAGCTGGCCAGGAGCACGTTCGCC
>JBQCCH010000010.1:0-2156 GCA_051962375.1 Tepidisphaeraceae bacterium | reverse complement strand
CAAATATGCGTCGACGATTCAGGCGGCGGGCAATGACTTGCTCTCGCTGATCACCGACATCCTCGATCTGTCCAAGATCGAGGCCGGCCGGATGGAAGTCAGGCCGGAGAAGGTTCGCATCTCCGATGTGATCGGAAGCCTCAAGCGCACGTTCGAGCCGGTGTCGACGCAGAAGGGCGTGGCATTCGCTACGCACGTGGAGCAAGACGCGCCGGAAACCATGGTGACGGACTCGCAGCGGCTGGAGCAAGTGCTCAAGAACCTGCTGTCCAACGCGCTGAAGTTCACGGAACAGGGGTCGGTGACCATTTCCGTTCGTAAATCCGGCGATGGACGAATCGCATTCGCCGTGCGCGATACCGGCATCGGCATTGCGCCGCACCAGCAGGGGATGATCTTCGAAGCATTCCGACAAGCGGATGGGACGACGAATCGGAAATATGGCGGCACCGGGCTGGGGCTTTCGATTTCGCGTGAATTGATGCGGTTGCTGGGCGGGGAAATTTCGCTTGAGAGTGAGCCGGGCAAGGGAAGCGTCTTCACCGTGACGCTGCCGCTGACGTACACGCCCGCAGCGGCGGCGTCGCAGCGGCCGGCGCCGGTTCCCGGGCTCTCGGCAGGCATGGGGACCTTGTCGATGCACGAGGACGCGCCGGCGCCGCGTGCGGCCGCACGTCCGTCGGCGACCCGCCGCGTGGAGGACGATCGAGAGCGATTGACCGGCAATGGCCGAGTCATTCTGGTGATCGAAGATGACGAGCCATTCGCGCGGATTCTCTACGACTTGGCGAAGGAGTTGAACTTCCAGTGCCTGATCGCCCTGACCGCCGAAGACGGCCAGATCATGGCGATCCAGTACACGCCGAGCGCGATCGTGTTGGACATGGGCCTGCCCGATCGATCTGGCCTATCGGTGCTTGACAAACTGAAGCGAGATCCGCGAACGCGGCATATTCCAGTCCACGTGGTGTCGGCAAACGATTACGCGCAGGCGGCGATGTCTCTGGGTGCGATTGGCTACATGCTGAAGCCGGTGAAGCGCGAGGAATTGGCCGAAGCGTTCGAGCAACTGGAAACGCGATTGACGCAGAAGATGCGGCGGGTGTTGGTGGTTGAGGACGACGCCGTGCAATTGGAAAGCCTGCAGCGACTGCTGGGGTCTCGAGACGTGGAAACCGTCGGGGTTCGCAGCGCTGCCGAATGCCTGGAAAGCTTAAGTCAAAGCACGTTCGATTGCATGGTCCTGGACCTGAGCTTGCCGGATGCGTCGGGTTTCTCGCTGCTGGAGACTTTGAGTCAGGGAGAAAATTATTCGTTCCCGCCGGTGATCGTTTACACGGGCCGAGATCTGACGGCGGATGAAGAGCAGCAGCTCGGACGATATTCAAAATCGATCATCATCAAGGGCGCGAAATCGCCGGAGCGGTTGCTCGATGAAGTCACATTGTTCCTGCATCAAGTCGTTGCTGAATTGCCGGTCGACAAGCAGAAGATGCTGGAAAAGGCGCGCAGTCGCGATTCGACGCTGGAAGGTCGGACCATTCTGGTCGTGGAAGACGACATTCGGAACGTCTACGCATTGACCAGCCTGCTGGAGCCGGAAGGCGTGAATGTGCGAATCGCACGCAACGGCCGCGAAGCGCTGTTGGCCTTGGAAGCGGCGACTCAGGGAAATCGCTTAGCGGTGGACTTGGTTTTGATGGATATCATGATGCCAGAAATGGATGGGTTGACCGCGATGCGCGAAGTTCGCAAGCGCCCGGAATGGAAAAAGCTGCCGATCATCGCGTTGACCGCCAAGGCGATGAAGGATGATCAGGAGCAGTGCGTCAGCGCGGGTGCGAGCGATTACATGGCGAAGCCGCTGGACGTGGAGAAATTGTTGTCGCTCGTGCGCGTGTGGATGCCCAGGTAAAGGAAGGATCAGCAGTGCCTGGGAAAGTCGAAGATATTGAGATGCGGCTCCTTCTGGAGGGCATCTACCAGAAATATCACTACGATTTTCGGGGCTATTCGATGGCTTCGGTAAAGCGACGACTGATCCACGCGCGGGAGCATTTCGGCTGCCACAGTTTTTCGGCGCTACAGGATCGGGTACTGCACGAGCCGACGGTTCTGCCGGAGTTGCTGGGATACCTCACCGTGCAGGTGAGCGA
>JBQCCH010000009.1:0-2622 GCA_051962375.1 Tepidisphaeraceae bacterium | reverse complement strand
CGCATTGTCGCTCGAAAGCAACTGCTCCACGGCGGCCAGCCGTTGCTCCGGGTGATCAGCGCTGCCCACATCCGGGATGCGCATCGACAACGAATCATCCACCATCACCGCCAGCACCGACGGCTCCACGCGCGACTGCGTCAGCGTCAACACCGGCCGATTCAAAAGCACGATGACCACCGCCAGCAGCAGCATTCGCACGATCGCCAGGCTCACCCGCACGCCCCGGGCGCGCCCCTCGCGGCGATACACGTACGTCACCAGCGCAACCGACAGCGCGACCAGCAGCACGTTCCATGTCGTCGCCCCCAACGCATGCTGCCACGGCCACTGGGGATTGAAGCCCAGCGTGAAATCCCCCTCGCGGCTCAGGAAGCCGCGATTCAGGCCCAGGAGAATTTCAAGCAGGCGGTTCATCGTTGTTCACGTCACCGGCGATGATGCCCAAACCGCATCGCCACAAAGCACTCAGCCCCCAACAGCCCGAACACGATCAGCAGCAGCGACCAGCCGAAATCCCGCGATTCCGCGCTCGCCGCGGCTTCGGCGGGCAAGTCGGCGCCGTAGGTTTCCATCGTCACGTTCCCCAGGGTTTGACGCAGCGCCTCGTCCGTCAGCGGCCGCAGGTCGGCCGAATCCGCCGGCACGTTCACGCTGATCGGCACCGGCAGCGCCCCGCCCAGCAGCGTGTAAATGCCCGGCAGTTTCAGCGGCTGCGACTGATACACCAGTGCTCCATCCGGCTGCGTCGCCTGCTCCAACGGCTGCGAGGATTTTCCATCCGGCATCTGCAATGACGGCGTCCCTGAAAACTGCAGCGATGACGACAACACCACGCGCTGGCCCACCTCCAGGTTCATCCACCGCTCACTCCCCGCCACCGTGCCCGCGAGGATTTCATGCATCAGCGCCACATACGCGGGCTTGGCGGGGAAATTGGTCCACTCTGCGTCCGCGGAACTGGCGAAAAACACCACCCGCCCGTCCCCCAACGGCTGCAACGTGATGGCCGGATCGTGCTCGCCGCCCTGAAAATTCAGCACCCGCTGCACATCGGTCCCCGCCTTGGGCGTCACCTGCCAATACGTGAACACCTGCGCGGTATCCAGCCCCGATTTTTCCACGTTTTCAAAGGCCCGCAGCAGCGGGTGATTGTTCCCCGTCGGATTAAACGCAAACGTAAACCCCGGCCCGCTTTTGCGCTGCACCAGAGCGCCGGGCAGCAAGCCGCGCGAAACCAGGTTCGAATTGTAGTTTTCCCGCTGCACCTGCTCCCCCATGAACCAGATCAGCGTCCCCCCCTGCTTCACAAACTTTTGCAATTGATCGGCCACACTCGGGGCCACCTGGGCGACATCCGTCATCACGATCGCCCGGTAATCCCCCAGCGGCCGCCCGCCAAGTTCGATGTCGCTGATGCGCTCCGGCTTGATGTAGCTGTCGGTCTGGCGGCCGGGAACGCCGTCCAGCGCCGGCGGCGCCAACGCGAGGTCGACAAACGCCCCGGACCCATCCAGCTCCGTCGCGCCGCGGCGACCTTCCACGATCAGCACCTTCATCTCGGCCGCCACATCGATCGTGCGATAGCGGACGTTGTCCACCTTCAGCCGGTCGTCCGCCGACAGTTCCGCCCGAATCACCGTCGGCCCACCGGTTCGGACCTGCGCATTGCTTTGCGTGACGGGCGGCGTCTGCGCGTCGAGCGAAACCGGCGGCCCGCTCGGCAGGGTGTCGTCGCCGAGCTTCCAGAGGATCGATGATTCGACCGTCGCCCCGTACGCACGGGCCGTCGCGCGAAAGTCGTTGGCGAACTGCGTGCGCACCAGGTTGTTCGCCGGCTCCACCCGCTCCACGGCCGCGTTCACCGGCGCGGCGGCGGCCAGGTTGAAGTGCCGCAGCCGATACGCGCCGGCCAGTTTTTTGCCGACGGATTCGATCGTTTTCTCATCCCCCTGCCGCCACGCGCTGGTGCTGGCGTCGGTCAACAGGTCCAGCGTTTTGCTTTGCGATGCCGCCTCATCCCCGGCGATCTGGTCGGCCAGTTGCAACGCCCCCGCCAGATCCGCTCCCGCGTAGCTCTGCTCGATCCGGTCGATCGCCGACAGCGCTGCCGTGATGTCGTACGTCGGCTTGGCGATGACCGCCGTCGCGGGTTTGGCTGCCGTGATCAATACGATCGAATCCCCGCCGTTCGCCAGCTTCTCCACCATCTGGTGTGCGATGCGCTTCGCCTGATCCAGATTCGTTTTCGCGTCGGGCCGATCCGCTTCGTAGGCCATCGGGTACGCGTTGTCGATGACAATGACATGCAGCGTCGACGTCGTCCCCGCCAGCCGCGCCAGGCTTGAGTTCCCGCATCCCACCGGCCGCGCCAGCGCCAGGCCCAGGAGCCCGATCACCGCGCACCGCATCGCCAGCAGCAACCACTGCTCAAACTGCAACCGCCGCCGATTCTTCCGCATCGCCGCCAGCAAAAACTGCATCGCCGCCCAGTCGACGACCTTGTACCGCCGCCGATTCAGCAGGTGAATCACCACCGGAATCGCCACGAGCAAGGCGCCCGCCACCGCGAACATGGGAGACAAAAACGGCATCGATCAGTCCCCCTTCCCCGCGATTCGC
>JBQCCH010000008.1:0-3097 GCA_051962375.1 Tepidisphaeraceae bacterium | reverse complement strand
TCCTTGCATCTTGTACGTGAGCTGGGAGTGCGCGTCGGCGGAAAGGATGGCGTAGCCGGACTTAAACGGTTCCTGAGTGAGATTGGCTTTGATCGTGTTCAGATCTGCCAGAGTGTCCGGAAGGCACGGGTGAACGAAGGGATAGGATATCGGAAGAGAGGTCGTGCTGCTCAAGACGTTGGCGGCAATGCTCGGACTGACGCTCGTGGCCGACGGCGCGAGCTGCGCGGCGGCATGCGGCGGATGCGCAAGGAGGATACTGGCTGACGTGAGCAACCGACGGCATTCCAAGTGCTCAAATGCGCTCAAGACGCGGCGGGTTTTGCGGAAAGGTTTCATGACGGTTCCTCCATTCAAACAAGCAGGATGAGATCACTCCACCGCGTGACTCGCTGTGGTGTTCTGAATCGATTCGTTGGATTTCACTGAAAGTTGACGTCGCAACGCAGACGCGGCCGGCTGCCGATCAGTATGCTTGTGCTCAGGCGATGACAAAGCTGCGCCGCGAGCCGCTTACGGAATCGCAGGGGCGAGCCTGACCCTCGTCAGCGACAAGCCAGTCTTGCGACGGCGTTAGGCCTGCCGTGGCAACAAGGGTTGTTGTGGCCGCATCGCATGACGTAATGAATGCTCCTCCCGATGGCCCGCCGTCGGTCATGCAGTCTTGGCGTGAGCGGCTTCCTCCGGCCGATTCCCACAGGGCGGTGACCTTCCAACCGCGGCCAGCCCTGCTGCAAGTACTACACCTGTTCAAAGATAACGCTGCCGCGCGGGCCAGCGAGGGCTTATTGCGTTTATTCTTCTACCTGTTGCGCATGCGCATCGGCCGCCTGGATCGCACGCTCGAAATCGACGGCGTCGCCGGATTATCCAGACGTCACGGCCGAGGGGCGAGCGCCACCTTGGGTAAGCAGGAAATAGCAGATCCCGCTGCGCTTAGCGATGTCCGCGTCAGGCTCACGGACTGCGTGCACGGCCTATGAAAAAGTAAGGACGATTACTTGCGTCAGGGAAGGACGGCTTCTGGAGCGCCATCCGGGCACGACGTTCGGATGATCCTCTGGCCCTCGGCGCTGGCGAACGCGAACCACTTGTCGTCGCCGGGCTTCTTGATTTCGATGGGGCCACCGCTCTTATCGCTGTGATATTGCGTGTTCTCGGGGACGGCCCCCGCACCTTGCCGACAGATCGCCGCGACGAACGGCTTGCCTGAGCCGCACCTGAAAACGTAAGCCCGGTACGCGGGTTTACCGCCATGGTCGAAAGGGAAGGGCTTGTTCACGTCGTCAGCGAAGTAGCTCTTCCCGTCGTCAACGGTGTAGTAAGCCTGTGTAATCGAGCCCGGGAGTGCGTTGTCGGCTTGAGTGTTCCAAAGAGAGGCGAACAGCGCCACTAGCCCTAAACCGAAAACAACCGGGATGAGCCAGCGTTTATTCCGTTCGATGCGTTCTCTCATTCCCATCGCGTTTCTCCTCCCACGACTTCCGCCAGCTCGCGACCGGCAGACAAGGTCTTGCCCCGCAGTCGCGTCACTTAACAAAACCGTTCACGTCGCCTGCTAAAATTGAACGCCCGGCCCGCAACCTTTCGAGGAGAGTGCGGCTGATTCTTCAGGCATCATCATGCTGTCGTAAGTGAAAAAATAGATGTTCTTGTTGTAGGGCACGACCGTGCCGCTGGTCCCGGAGCCGGAACCGTCATTCAGCGTGTAAATGTTGTCATTGCGGTACCCGCAGAACGCGGTCTGCTGCCAACTGACGTGACCGTCGGCATAAAGCACGTTCTGGCCGGCCGACTTATGGTTGCGACTGTTGGCCCTCCGCTGCAATGCGCTAGAGTCTGTCGGCGATGTGGGCCCGACCTGGCCATACAGGCCGCTGAACGTCACCACGCAACTTCCCGGATAATTTTCGCCCGGATTGAGGTCGGCCATGAGAGCGTAGTCGGATTTAGTTCCGACATTCCACTTCCACCCCATCGTCCCGGCCTTGGTGGGGTTAAAGGGGAGCGTGAGTGAATATGAGAGGTTGTAGGGCGAAGAGAAGTTGGACCGCTGCTTCGGGTTTTGCGAGGCCCCGGCGACGCCAAACGTGTCATACCTGTCAGGGTAATAGGCGCCGGCTCGAGACGGGCAGATGAAGACCTTCGCTGAGATATTGTAGGATCGGACCAGCAGCCATAAGCAGGCAGTGACGTCGTTATCGCCGGGGCGTTTGGTGATGTTCCAGGGCGGGGCCGGCTGGTCCCAGGTGAGATTCGTCGCGTTGATGAACGGGTCGGGTGCCGTGGGGTTCGAAAATGCGCGAATGCCGGCCCAGGTGTCGGGCCTCGAACCGTAGTAAAGGTCGGGGTACCAGACAGTCCGCGGGAGGCTGCCCTTATTGTCGGTTGCGTAGATTAAGAACCCTTGGCCGATCGTGTGGAGGTTTGCCGCGCAGGCGATGCGGTTGGCCGCCTCGCGGGCCTTGCCTAACGCAGGCAGCAAGATAGAGATCAGCAGTGCAATAATGCCAATCACGACGAGCAACTCGACCAGCGTAAAGCCCTTGGGCTGATTGTGCTTTTCCATCTGACTGTCCTCCGCGAAGAAGTGAGACTACCTGTCGAACCCCGCTTAGAGGCGACTTGTTGCCCGATGGCAGAAAGTCACCTGAATGTCGGCTCGCTCCACCAACCTCAGCAACGGCGCGTCGCGCAAGACGCCGACCGGCGTCATGCTGCCCAACGCTACTGATGTTCCGAGACCCTTATTTCGTCCAAACGCGACATGCACACGTCGTCCTGTGCGAGATTTGTAACAACTGTCCGCACCTCTCATTCTATAGCCCGCGACAAAAGACGCTAGCGAAAGATGCGTCGAAAACTTACCCCAATGCGTCAGCCCGGTTGCCCGGCGGCACCGGTGATGCCAATCGAATTGGAGCTAGCCGCCATCGGCGCGTGTCGGTTCTATGTCGTCCTGACGTAGTGTCTCGGCGAATTGATCCGTGGTGCGGACCGGTGGCGTGCGACATTCAGTGGAGTGTTGGTGCCCGCATGCGCTGAAAAAGAGAAGGGGCCGCAACGTGATGACGCTGCGGCCCCTTGGCGGAGGATT
>JBQCCH010000007.1:0-6029 GCA_051962375.1 Tepidisphaeraceae bacterium | reverse complement strand
CCGTTGCCCCGTGCGGGGCGAGCCGGGCGAGCGTTGCGTCAAGATCGTCGACGGCAAACATCACGCGCAGGTAGCCGAGCGCATTGACCGGATCGGCCCGGTGATCGGCCGCGACCGGCGGCGCGAGAAAGCGGGAGAGTTCGATGCGGCTGTGCCCGTCGGGCGTGCGCAGCATGGCAATCTCGACGCGCATGCCCGCCAGCCCCGTCACCCCGCCGGCCCACTCCCCTTCGATCGGCATCCGCCCTTCCAGCGTCAGGCCCAAGTCCTGGAAAAACGCGATGACGGCGTCCAGGTCTTCCACAACGATGCCGACATTGTCCATCCGCTTGACGCTCATGGGCGCTCCTTTCGATCCGACGGGGATTCATGCGGCCCGATGCGGGCGGGGTGAGACTCGTTGCAGACACGGCGAACCGTTGCGGACGCGAGACACCGGGTTTCGGCAAAACCATGATAGCACGCGAGCTTAGTGAAGCCGGACGTGCGACCACCACACCGCCAGCCAGATGAGCAACGGCGTGAGAACGAGGATGCCCAAGTACGGGATCCACAGGTGCTTGTTGCAGACGCCGTGATAGGCGCTGCCGTGCTTTCGGCAATAGAAGCGTCCGCAAAATCGGCAGAGATAAACGGGCGGCGCACCGCAGCCGTAGCACGGTTCGGGGCGAGGCGGTTCCTCGAGGCCGGGTTCGTTCTGTGACATGGCGTTCCCCCTTTCGCGCGGCCGATGGGATTGGGATTGATGGACCGGCCGGCATGGGCAGCAGCCCGCCCCCCCGGTGAACCACCGCCGCGGCCCCAGTAGACCCGTCCGTCGCTCGGCCGGCAAGGAAATTAGCGGCAGCGGACATTTCGTGGCGGGTTGTCTTTTCATCGCTCGGCGAAGACTGGAGGCTGCAAAAAGAAAGGCTGGACGGCGGGACGCGGCGGCGATACGTTAGGGTAATGTCCGGGCCTTCCCTCGTTCGCGCGGGGCGGGCGGCGAGTTGGGGCGGGATGGAGCCGGGGTGGGAAGGAGGCGCTGTGCGGGAAGTTGGAACTCTATCGGGGGCGGGGTCAGGGGCGGGGATTTGGGCAGCGCATTTCGGCCAGTTAAGTCGGATGGCAAGCTGGGCGGTCTGTGTGCCGCTGGTGCGCGCAGAAAACCGGCGTAACCGGCGTGTTCGTCGCGAGTTGCGCATTTTATCGAAAAACAAAATGGCAGGAACGGCCGGACGAGCGTTTCGGGGACTTAGGCGGCGGCTCGCGGGATCAGGCGGGGACGCGATGAGCCTGCAGGGCTTTGCGCACTTCGGCGAGGAGCTGGTCGACCTTGAACGGTTTGAAAAGGACGGCGGCGAGCCCTTCCTGGCTGGCGCGGACGATGCAGTGGTTCGGGTCGTAGCCGAAACCGGTCATCAGGATGACCGGGGGCGTGTGGTCTTTTTTCTTGGCGGCGGCGAAGACGTCGTACCCGGTTTTGTCGGGCATTTTGATGTCGGACAAGATCAGGTCGTACTCGTTGACGGCGACCAGGTCGATCGCGTTCTGCCCGCTCGTGCCGACGGTGACCTGAGCCTGATATTTGCGGAGGATGTCGGCGATGGTGGCGCGGATGTTGGGCTCGTCATCGACGACCAGCACGCGGGCGCCGGCGATGACCGGATCTTCGGCGGCCTGCACGTCTTTGGCGCCCAGGATCGTGTTCGGCCCTTCGGCGGCTTGGCGGAGGCTGGTGCGGATGAAGTTGACGTTGTCGAGCACCGACTGGAGCTTGGATCGCAATTCATCGTGCCCGATGAATTCATCCATCATGCCGCCGATTTCCGAGGCGATGTCATTGAGCGGGCCGGCGACTTCGGCGTTGACGGTGTCGGTGACTTTGTGGCTGGTTTCGACGCGCTCGGTGACGAGCAGATTCAGGATGTTCAGCGCGATGGCGACGTATCGGCCGAAGATTTCGGCGAATTGGCGGTCGTCTTCGTTAAAGGCGGCGCGCTGGCGGCTTTCGATGTTGAAAATGCCGATGACTTTATCGTGCAGCCGCAGGGGGACGGTGAGGCTGGAGCGGGCCGAATCCAGGCCCATGACGTAGCGGGGATCGCGTTCGACGTCGGGGCAGATATACGAGCGGCCGGTGGCGGCGACATACCCGCTGATGCCGTTGCCTTCGGTGGTGGCGAACAGCTCGACGTTCAAAGCATCCTGCGGCAGCCCCGCGCTCATGACCAGTTCCAGCCGATTCGATTTGCGATCGAGCAGGCGAATCGCGAAATGGTCAAAATGCATCAGTTCCTTCGTGTAACTGATGATTTTGTCTTCCAGGAGCTTCAGGCGCTCGGTGACGTTCTTCTTGGCGACCAGATCGCTTTCCAGACGCACCAGCTCGCTGCCGGCTTTGTCGATGGCGTCAATCTTTTGCTGGAGGCGGCGGGTGCTGGTCGCATCCCACACCACCGAAACGACTTGCACGACCTGCCCGCCCGGCGAGACGACCGGCGAACAGATCATTTCCATGAACTGCTGGTCATCCAGATTCAGGGTGTAGCGTTTGGAGCGGGAAGGAACAGGCTGGGAAGGATCGGGGGGGACGTTGCTGAATTGCGTGGAAAAGAGCGAATAAGCTTCCTGGCAGGTGCGGCGTACTTTTTCGTGTACGCGGGCGGGCCAGGCGAGCATTTTTTTGTTCATCCAGTTGCAATGCCCGTCGCCGTCGACGATGCAGATGCCTTCGCCGATCGTGTTCAGAATCAGCGACGCCTGCTGGCTGACAAGGGCCCGCTCGAGGGGGAGAAAATCGTCCGCGTCCGAAAAAACGGCCAGGAAATGCTCGCGGCGGAGCAGATCAATCGCCTGATCGATCGTCTTGGCGGCGACGATCTCGCAACGGGTGGCGAGACAGTCCACCACGCCAGCCGATAGCTCGGGGTTCTGGTGGCCGGAGAGGACGAGAATTTTACCCTTCGGGGCGGTCAAGGGATTTCTCTTGTTAGCAACCTGTGAGACTTTAACGAGTCGCTGTTGAAACGGTCAACTAAATTACAGTCTGATGTGTCAACAGGCCGCGGGTAAGCGTCGTAACGATCATCAGCAAGCCATTGCCGCATCCTTTCAATATTATGGGCCTTCTTCGTAATCAGTCCCTGAGTAATTGTACGACGCGGGCCGGGAGCGGGTTTGGATCAGCGAGGGGGAATTTATCGGACGCCCGGCGGACCGGCAGCCCCCCGTCGGGCGCGCCCAGGGCGGCCCGCAGCGTAACGTCGGCCCGGAGCGTGACGTCGGCCTGGTCGACGGTGGCGTAGGCGGCGATCGGGGAATGGCAATCGCCCTGCAGGAGCCGGACGACTTCCCGTTCCAGGTCCACACAGGCGGCCACGATTGGGTCATTCAGCGGGTAGAGCACGTCCTGCACCCGCCGATCGTCCCGGCGAATCTGGATCGCCAACGCACCTTGGCCCGGGGACGGCGTCAATTGATCGATCGGGAGCGGCGTCATGAAGGCCGAATCAAAAAGCCCGCCCCGCTTCACGCCCGCCAGCGCCAGGACGATCGCGTCATACTCCCCCGCCGCCAGCTTTCGCAAGCGGGTGTCGATGTTGCCGCGCAGGGGCAGGATCTGCAGATCGGGCCGCTGGTCGAGCAGTTGGCAGCGCCGGCGGAGGCTTCCGGTCCCGACGCGGGCGGCCGGCGGGAGCTCGGCCAAGCTTCGGCAGCCGTCGCGGGTGATCAAGACATCGCGGGCGTCTTCGCGGACAGACACGGCGCCGATCACCAGGTCGTGCACGTCGACCAGGGGCATCGTCACCGGCACGTCCTTGTAACTGTGGACGGCCAGGTCGATCTCCTGCCGCAGGAGCGCGAGTTCCAGCTCCTTGGTGAAAAGCCCCTTGCCCCCCAGTTCGGCAAGGGGCCGATCCTGGACGCGGTCGCCAGTGGTTTTGATGAGCGTCAATTCGATGGCCACCCCGGGGTTCGCCCGCACGATGGCGTCGGCGACCATCTGCGATTGCGTCCGGGCCAACAGGCTTCCACGGGTGCCGAGGCGAAGGGGTTGGGGCATGAGCGTCGCAGCGGAAAGAACTCAGGACACGCAAACAGCAGACACGTCTGTCGCGCGGCTATTATCGAGCCGAATGATTGCAAAATCCATCTTTCTCACCGGCGGCAGCGGATTTGTCGGGTCGGCTGTGTTGGAGGCGCTGCTGCGGCGCGGGCATCGGGTGAACGCCCTGGTGCGCGACCGCGCGATCGAGCGGGAAGGCGTCACGTCCTTCAAGGGCGACTTGTTCGACGACGCCGCCCTTGATGCCGGTCTTGCCGGGTGCGATGCGGTGATCCACCTGGTGGGGATCATTCGAGAGGACGCCTCGCGCGGGCAAACGTTCGAGCGGATTCACCGGGACGGGGCGATCCGCGTCATGCAGCGCGCGCAGGCTGCGGGCGTCCGGCGGTTTGTGCTGATGAGCGCGCTGGGGGCCAGCGCGCAGAGCAAGAGCGATTATGCCCGGACCAAATTTGCCGCCGAGACGTTTTTGCGGTCGACGAATTTGGAATGGACGATTTTTCGTCCATCGGTGATCCACGGGCCCCGGGGGGAATTTATGCGGATGCTGGCCGACTGGTCATTCGGGCGGAGCTTGCCCTACGTGTACATGCCCTACTTCGGCACCGGCCTGGTCGGGCACACGGCAAAGAAGTTGCAGCCGGTGTTCGTTGACGAGGTGGCGCGGGCGTTTGCCGAATCGCTGGAGCGGCCCGAGACGATCGGGCAAATCATCCCGCTGGTGGGCGCCACCGTGCTCGATTGGCCGCAGATGTATGATGTGGTGTCGGGCGAATTGCTGGGCAAGCCGAAACTCGCGGTGGGCCATCCCATTTGGTACATGAAAATGCTGACGTACCTGGCCCCCGCAAAATGGCTGCCGTTCAACCGCAGCCAGGTGATCATGGCCGGCGAAGACAACGTGGCCGACGTCGCGGAGACGGAGCGGCTCCTGGGCTTCCGGCCCACCGGGTTCGATGAAAGCTTCCGCCAGTATGCACAACAATTGAAGTAGACCATAAACCCGGCTTAGTGCCCGGCTGTGGGCTGGGTTGTAGGCGGGGCGGCAGGCTTCGTTGCGGGCGAAGGCAGTTGATAGACCCGGAACCGCTGGATGGCCATGTGATTCTTGACCGTTCGAAAGCCGAACCAGCCGGCCGTGTAGGGGTGCGGGTCGGTGTAATCGAACACGCACTTCCCGTCGCGCCAGTATTGAATCTTCGACCCGTCGGCGATCAGGACGATGTGATACATCACGTTCGGCTGCAGCAGGTCGGCCTTGTCGGATAAATCGTGCGACGGAAGCAGCGGGCGATTCCCCTGCTGGCCGATGTAGCGGCGGAAGCGGGTGGTGGTGTTGCTGTTGCCGCCCTGGCCGACGTAGTAGCACTGGAGCCGGTCGTAATCGTGAAATTCGCCGGTGCGCCGGGTCGCAAAAAGATCGGCCGGGCTGCGGGCATCGCGGGCCATCCAGAAACAGTTGAGGTCGCTCACGCGATCGTTCGGACCGCCGGCGGAGATGAGGGTGGCATCATACTCGATGCGCACGGGACCGCTCAGCAGCGGCTTGAACCAGACGGTACAGCCGCCGGGCACGTCGATGTCCAGCCCGTTTTTATTGCCGGCAACCGTGCCGCCGTCGGCGAGTTCGCTGTGCCATGGGTCGAGCCCGCGATTGAAATCGTCGGCGAAGAGCAATTTGCCCTCATGAGCAGCCGCATCGCTCGGCTGGGAGGCGGGGGCGGCGAGCGCGACAGTGGCGGCCAGCCCGGTCATGCAGAGAACGACGATCGAGGGGATGCAAAACATGGCGAACATGGCGTTAGTTCTTTCCCAAAATCGGCGTGTGGGAACCGGGGCGCGGGCGCGGGCCGGCTCATTCGCCCAAGTGGGCTCGCAGGGTGTCGACCGCCTGCTCGATGTCGGCCATCTGGTCGACGCCGGTTTCGCGTTCGATGACGAGCGGGCCTTCGTAGCCGACGTCGGCCAGGGCGCGCAGGAA
>JBQCCH010000006.1:0-3979 GCA_051962375.1 Tepidisphaeraceae bacterium | reverse complement strand
CGAAGTATCGGCTCGATCTTCCGAACGCCGCTGTCGCCGCCGGAGCAAGCAACCTCACGATCTACGGCACGCTCACCGGCGCTGTCATTCCGGCGACGACGATCAACCTGGGCAATGTGCCCGCCGACGTGCGCGGATGGCTGGGCTCGACGCCCAACGGGCTCAATGCCGGCTACGTCATGGCCGACATGCAATCGCTCCAAGGCGACCCCGATGCCCTGGGCGGGCTCAGCAGCCTCTCTTATGACTACACCAACCAAGGGTGGGTTTCCGCCAACGTGAGCTTCTGGCTCGGATCGAGCGTAAACGGTCTCACCGCCGATAACCGACTTGATGTTTCCGTCGGCTCAATTAACGACCCTGCCTTGAAGTTCCCGGCGCTGCTCGACGCGAACGACGTCACCGGTAACGTGCCCGCCAACGTCAACGCGATCACCGGGGCCGTGCAGGCCGCGCTCGCGTTGGCGATCCAAGCGGGGATCATCGACGAAACCGACGGCCAGCAAGTTCTCGCGGCGATCGTTGCCAAGATCAACGCAACCGATGTGAACCTCGCCGACCTTACCGCCGCCGGCATCGCCGCCGCCGTCTGGCAGTACCTGCTGTCGGATGCCACCGCCGCGGGCAGCCTCGGCAAGTTCCTCGCCGACTTGTCGGTCGGCACGATCAAACTCAACGTCGGCACGGCGGCTTCCGTCACGGGCAACATCGGCGGCAGTGTGCTCGGCAACGTCGCCGGTTCGATTGGCTCGATCAGCGGCGTGACGATTGTCGGCGGATTCATCCCCGTCGATGCAGATGCCCTCGCAGCGGCGATGAACGCCACCGAGCAGCAGATGCAACTTGCGGCCAACGCCCAGGGCGCTTACCAGCAGGCAAGCGAGGCCAACCAACGCATCGGCGACGGTACGCAGGACACCGACGTAGCCCGCAAAGGTCAACTGCCGACCGACAACTTCACCGGCAACGACCGCCTCGCACTCGAGGCCGTCCAGGAGAAGATCAACGCCTTGGCGGTTGATGATCAGGGGCGCGTCACGACAGCCAATCCCGCCGCCGGCCCGACGCAAATTGATCAGGACATCAACGAGGGCACGTGGGAGGTAACCGGATGAGCCTGATCATTCCCATCACGCTCAAACGCGACGGCGTGCCGCAGGACGCCGACGAAACGCCGCTCCTGACGGATGCCGGCGGCACTTACGGCATCAAGCGGGCGGACACCGGCGAAATCATCGTGGAGGCGGGTGAGTTCTTCACTCGGAACGGGCCGGGCGCGTATTCATACGAGCTCGCGAACCCGATCGCCGGGGTCACCTACGTTTACTCCCGCCGGTTGGTGCTTGGCGGCAACACGCAACACAAATCGGCCTCGGTGGTCGCGACGGCGGTAAACACGCTCCCGAGCTATCTGATGCTCGCCGAAGCCGATGCGATGGCCGCATCACTTCCGAAACTCGATTCGTACAAAGCCGCCGATGCCACCGGCCGCCAGCAGCTGCTCGCCGGCGCTACGATGCGCGTGGATGCCTCGCGCCGTTGGCAGGGGCGAAAGTACCACCACGATCAAACGCTGGAGTTCCCCCGCATCCCGCACCCGCGATATATGCCGATTCAAAACGGCTACGTGCAGCCGGTGTCGCCCAGCTACACCCGGGTCTGGGATTGGGACGCGGTGAATAAAGTGGCGATCGTCCCCACGCGCATCAAGCTCGCCGTGCTCTACGAAGCCGACGCGATGGGCGATGGCGAGCGCGATCGAATCGTCGCCGCCGTAAGCGCTGGCCTCACTGCAATGAACACCGGGAGCCTGTCGGAACAATATCGGCAGCTGAATGCCGGGCAGGCGGATGTTGCGCCGCTGTGCCCCCAAGCGGAAAACCTGGTGCGCAGCTACCGCCTGCAGACGGGGGAACTGCGATGATGATCGTCAACGCCATTATCAACCAGTACCAGCCGCCAGGTGTCTCAGACGGCAACGGCGGCACCGTGCCGGCGAACGCGATCCCGATGAGCCTGGCCGCTACGCTGGACGCACCGACACGGGCTCAGACGTACACGTTGGGGGCGACGATCAAAGACGCCTCGGCCGTGCTCTACGTGCTCATGGGGAAGGCCGTGCGGCCGCTGCCCGGCGGAATCTATACCGTCACGCTGAAAGCTGCTGGCTCGCCGGCTCAAACGTATCAGGTGATTCACGCGGTCGATCGCGTTCACGGCGCGCAGAGTCACTACGAGGCTTTTCTTCGGAACATTTGATGGCGGGCGACACGAACATCTCCGATTTCCTCGCCGGGCTGACGAAGGCCGGCAATGCCCAGATCGCGGCTGCGCATCGCGCCGTGGATCGGTTCGGCCTGCAGGTTCTGGGCAATGCCCAGGACAAAGCGCCAGTCCTCACCGGGGCGCTAAAGGCCAGCGCCACCGATTTGCCTTCGGAGTTGCAAGGATCGGTGATCGTCAAGCTCATCGGCTTCAACATCTTCTATGCCGTGATGGTGCATGAAATCCTGACCGCGCACCACGACCAAGGGCAAGCCAAGTTTCTGGAGTCGGCGATTAGCGCGCTCGCGAAACAAGTCGGGCCATTTGTTGCCGCGCTGGTCAAAGGCGGTGGCCAATGATGGAACTTAAGGCGACAGACTTCGTCATCGCATTGGCGGATTTCCTCGCCGGGATAGCGCCGGCATTGAAGCGACAGGCTCCGGCCATCCAGTTGTTCGCGGTGGAAGCAAACGACAGGGACGCAGATAGCTGCTATTCGGTGCTGAGCGACTATGACGGCAACGAGCAAACCTATTTGCCCATCCGCCATCTGGCGATTCAGTGCGAGACTTTGGCCATGCCGACGGAATCATCAGGCGGGGCCGTGATCGCCAAGCGCCGGGCCGAAGTGATTCACGCACGATTGACGACCGACAAGGGGCCGCTCCGCGAACAACTCATCAACGGCTTTGTCATCAAGGCCATCAGGAAACTCAGCCCGCCGCGTTTGATCCGCGTTGAAGCGAACGGGCTTGCTCGCGTGAGCTTCAATTTCGATGCCGAATTTTTTCCCAATGCCAACACCTAGAAAGGATTCCGTATGTCCGCAACTTCAGTGACCAACGACGTGACGAAAGTCGATCTTTACACGTTCTCCGTGACGTGGAAAACGCTCAATTTGGGCTTCATTAAGGAAGTCGACCCCACCAACATTCTGCCGATCCGCAAAGAGAAAAAGATCGGCAATCTCGGCGATATGGTCGTCGACCGAGTATGGCGGGGCCTGCAGGGGACAATCAAGACGACCCACCACCAATGCGACAAGTCGATGATTCAAGCCGTCGCCCCGTGGTGGACGACCGGCACGATCCCGGGCATCCCGTCGGCGCTGAATTTCTCGGAGTATGAAAACTCCGGATTGCTGACCCTTCACCCATTCGAACTGCCGCCGGACAACACGGATTACGACCTGAACTTTCCGAAGGCGTTCCCCGTGTTCAAGCTTCCGAAGACGGGCGGCGACTGGCGGGAAATCGACGTTGAATGGAGCGTCTACGCCGACCTGACGCAGCTCAGCAGCCAGCTCCTCATCACCCACTACATCGGCGCCTTGCCTGAATAATCGGGTATCGCGGACAGCGTAATTACTCAAAGCAAAGGATGAACGAACATGAAAATCAGCATTGATGAAATTGTGAATTCGGTAAAGCCCTGGGATCTGACCGTCGAGATTGATGGACGCGAATGGGGCGTGCGGCGTTTGACGTCCGCCGATTTCAAACGGTTGGCCGACTCCCCGAAGTACGACGAAGCTGCTAATCGTGATTTCACGCTCAATCTCTTCAAGCTCGACGGCACCGAGCGCCCGAATGTGAGCGGGTGGGATGCGGAAATTGTAGCCGCAGTGATCTCTACGATCGTCGCCTACTACCAATCCGTGGTGATCCCAAAAAACTTCGAAGCGGCGCAACAGGCGATCGCCAAGCAGTTGCGC
>JBQCCH010000005.1:0-2670 GCA_051962375.1 Tepidisphaeraceae bacterium | reverse complement strand
CTTCGATCACGACCGCCCCTGATGCGGCGATCCGCTTTAGCGATCGTTCGAACATGAAAAACGCCCGAGCGACATAAGGCGCTCGGGCGTTTTTCTTTCCCGTTTCTTCGCTCAACTGCGACCGCATCGGGCGCCGCAGGCCGCGAGCCCCGCGCCGCTACTGCCGGACCGACATCGCTCGCCGCAGGTCGCGGTCCATTTCTTTTTCTTTGATCGTGCGGCGCTTGTCGAACTTCTGCTTGCCGCGTGCGACGCCGATCTCCACCTTCGCCCGCCCGTCCTTGAAGTAGATCGCCAGCGGAATCAACGTCGTCCCGCGGTCGGCCAGCTCGGCTTCCAGCTTCAGCCGTTCTCGCTTGTGCAGCAGCAGCTTGCGATCCCGACGCGGCTCATGGTTGTAGACGACGGCCGCCTTGCTGTACGGCTCAATGTGGCAGCCGCTCAGATAAACTTCGCCGTGGCGGATCTGCGCAAAAGCCTCCTGCAATTGCGCCAGCCCGGCCCGGAGTGATTTCACTTCCGATCCCACCAGCACAATGCCGCACTCCACCTTCGCTTCGATGAAATAATCATGCAGCGCGCGGCGGTTGTTGATGCGAGGAGACTGATCGCCCTTCGGCTTGGCCATATCGTGTCATCATACTACGCCGCCCGGGTTCCGGAACCGCGCCATTTCCCGTTTTTGCCACGGAAATGCCCCCCGCGGGCGTCATTTTCTCCCGCGATTCAGGAAGTGCCCTTTTTCGCAGAGCACGACGAAGTTCTCAACATTGGCCTTGAGCTCTTCCCACCGCTGGCGGATTTTGTCCGCTTCGTCGAGGTCAACCTGATGGTCGTCTTCGACGCTTTCGGTCACCGAGTCGAGCAATTCGCTGAAATCGCGCACGAGCGATCGCGTCTGGCGGTAGAGCGCGACGTCAATGTTCTTCTCGGCAACCGGGGCCGGGTTCGTCACGTAGAAACCGCCCGCCTGGTTGCAGAGCCATCGCACCAGGCGGATGTCTTTGGTCACGTGATACATCTCGCTCATGCGGTCGAGCGGGTTTTTCGCGCCGGACTGTTCCGGGTCGGTTTCATCCGCCGGCGGCTCGCACCACTTGTAGACCAATGCCGCGCTCACTTTGAGCGCCGCAGCGACCGCTTTCACCCCCGGCTCTTCAACGGCCTGTCGAATCACTTCGTACGATTTCATGGGCCGGATTCTAATGGCGATGCCTTGCCAACAGAATCAAAAATCGCGATGCTCGCTGTTCCAAATTTTTCAAAGGAGAGTTCTTGCGCCTTTCACGCTCGATCATCAGCAGCCTGATCCTGACGACGATGGCTTTCGCCCAATCGCCCAGCACCCAGCCCGCCGCCGCGCCGACCACCAGCCCGGCCGACGTCGCCGACGTCAAGGCCGCCATCGCCGCCTACAACGCCGCCGTCGAATCCGGCGACATCAAGACGCTCTCCAGCAGCATCGCCGTCACCACGCCCGTGCAGAAGCAGGCGATCGACCTGATGGGCACCCTCACCAAAGCCAGCCGCGGCCTTTATCAGGCGGCCGTCGACACCTACGGCAAAGACTCGCTCGCCAAGAACAACGTCGCCAAGGAAGCCTTCCCCAGCGGCTACCCCTCGATCCCCGCCGAAGCCCAGGACATCAAGGTCACCGGCGATAAAGCAACCGTCTCCGTCGGCACGCCCGATGGCCCGCCCCCGCTGGCGATGATCAAGAAAGACGGCGCCTGGAAGATCGACGGCGACGCCCTGCTCCCCCCCATGACCGACAAGCAGATGACCGAGCAGCGCACCGTCATCGATGCCGCCATCGCCGCCATTGATGACACCGCCACCGACGTCAAGGCCGGTCACTTCAAAGGCCCGGACGAAGCCCTGGCGATCATGAATTTCCGCGTGCAAAAGGCCGTCCGCCAGGCACAAATGAAGCTCATGCCGCTCGAAGCCCCGACCACCGAGCCCACAACCCAGGCCGCCACCGAACCCTCCCCCACGCCCATGCCGTAAAATGATTGAGCCTTTGGGGGGTTGAGTTGTTGCAGAGTTGGGTTTCACGACTCACACGCTCAATGACTCAGCCCCCCGACAACTGCCATGGCCCAATCCAAGCAACAGATCCAATCCACCCTGGCCGCCGCCGGGATGCAGCCGCGCCATCGGTTCGGCCAGAATTTCATGATCGATCAGAACCTCGTCCGCACGATCGCGGATGCGGCCATGATCGAACCCGGCGATACCGTCATCGAAGTCGGCCCGGGCACGGGCACGCTTACCGAAGAACTGCTCGCCCGCGCCGGACAGGTGATCGCCGTCGAGATCGACCGCGACCTCGCTGCCGCCCTGCGGCTCACCTTTGCCGATCGCGCCAATTTCCGCCTCATCGAGGGGGACGCGCTTCACACCAAGCAGGCGTTGAATCGCGAGCTGCAGGCGTGAATCGCCGACTGCAAAACGCCGATCAAGCTCGTCGCGAATCTGCCGTACAATATCGCCAGCCCGCTGGTGGTGGAACTGCTGCTGGCCGGCGTGTCGACGGTGGTTTTCACCGTTCAGAAAGAAGTCGCCGACCGCATGAAGGGCGGCCCCACCAGCGCCGATTACGGTCCGCTCACGGTGATGGTGCAACTGCTGTCGCGCGTGGAAGTGCTGCGCACGCTGCCGCCCCAG
>JBQCCH010000004.1:0-13190 GCA_051962375.1 Tepidisphaeraceae bacterium | reverse complement strand
ACGCTCGGCCTCTTCGCTGATGATTCCCGACTGCAGCCACACCCCGCCGGCATGGATGGCGATCGCGTCGCGCACGACGTCGGCGCAGAATTCGGGTCGGCGAAACACGTTGACCAGATTGATCGCGCCGGGCACATCGCGAAGGCTCGCATACGACCGCAGCCCGAGGACAGTTGTCTGGTTCGGATTGATCGGCACGCCCTCGCGGACGCGCGCGTGGAGGAAAGCGGCGATGGTGCCGCTGATGCGTCCGACGGACATCCCCACGATCGCAATGCGCGACGCGGTCAGCAGTCGCTCGATGATTTGGCTCATGGTTGCGGCTTGGCTCATGTTGCACCCGTCATGCCTGGACGCGTCGCACATCGGCAAAGGCTCCGAGCGATCCCGGCGTCCGCAAAATTTTGCCGAGTGACGTTAATGCAGTGACGTTAATACTTGGTCACCTGCTGGGTCAGTCCGCCGTCGACGTAGTAGGTGCTGCCGGTGACGTAGGCGGAATCGTCGCTGGCCAGGAACAGCGCGACGGCCGCCACTTCTTCGGGCTTCCCGAAGCGGCCCCAGGGGATTTCGCTGATCGCATTCTTTTTCGCTTCGGGATCGCTCAGCGTCTTCTGGTTGATCGGCGTGTCGATCGCGCCCGGCGCGATGTTGTTCACATTGATCTGGTGTTCCGCCAATTCCATGGCGATGTTGCGCATCAGCATGCGCGTTGCCCCTTTGCTGGCGCAATACGCGGTGTATCCGACGAACGGGATGTCTTCGTGCACCGACGAAACGAAGATGATCTTGCCCCCCTGCTTCTGCTTGATCATCTGGCGGGCTGCGAGTTGGCTCAGGAGGAACGCGCCGCGAAGATTCACGTCCAGCACCTTGTTCCATTCGTCATCGGTGACATCGACGAACGGTTTTTGAATTTCGATTCCCGCGTTGCTGACCGCGATATCAATCCGGCCGAATTTTTTGACGGTTTGATCGATGAGGCTTTGCATGTCGTCGCGTTTTTCGACATCGGCGCCGATCGCCAGCGATTCGGTCGCGAGGGTGGCGACCATGTCCTGGGCATCCTGGGCGTGCTTGCCGCCGACATGGTAATTGACGACGACATGGGCCCCTTCGTCCGCATATTTGCGGGCGATCGATTCGCCGATGCCGCTGCCTGCCCCGGTGACGATCGCCACTTTGTCTTTCAAACGCATGTGAGGGTGTCCTGTCTCGAGTTACCAGCATGGTAGGACCGCTTCGCGATGAAGAGATACCTCCGCTGCAGATGTTTTTTTGCGAATCCGGTCTGTGAATCCGGTCGGCCCACGGAGCGTCGGGGAATTCGTGATCGGCGGCTCGCTTTCGGCTTTTTGTGGGCCCGCCCGTGGTAAATCTTTGCGTCCGGCCCATACTTCTGCCGTGGACACGCAGCGTTACAAGCTCACGATCGCCTATCGCGGCACGCGGTATCACGGGTGGCAGGAGCAGGGGCACGCCAACACATGGAAAGGCCCGGTGCCGGAGGATGGGTCCGGACCGCCGACGATTCAGGAATTGATGCGCCGCGCGCTCGAAGAGGTGGTGCGGCATCCGGTGGCGCTGGTCGGTTCTTCGCGGACAGACGCCGGCGTGCATGCGAAGGGACAGGTCGCTCATTTCGATACGCACATGACCCAGATCCCACCCGAAGGACTGCGGCGTGGCGTGAACTCGCGCCTGCCGGACGACATCCTGATTCGCTCGATCGAACGTGTGCCCTCGACATTCGACGCCATTCGAAACACGGTCGAAAAGCGGTACCAGTACGTCATCTGGAACGCGCCGGATCGGCCGCCGTTTTTTGGGGAGTTGGTGTTTCACCGCTTTCAACCCCTGGACATCGCGGCGATGCAGCGGGCGGCGGCGGTGCTGGTGGGCGAGCATGATTTTGCGACGTTCGCCAAGCCCGGGCATGGTCGGCAATCGACGGTGCGGACGGTTCACGAATGCAGCGTCCACGCCCGCGGGCCGCGCGTGATCGTGGGAGTGCGCGGGAGCGGGTTTTTGTGGAACATGGTGCGGATCATCGCGGGCACGCTGATTGAGATCGGGCTAGGCCGGCTCAGCGCGGATGACATGCCGGCGATGCTCGCGGCGTGCGACCGACGTGCGGCGGGGCTGACGGCGCCGGCGCAGGGGTTGTACCTGCAGTGGATCCGATTCAGCGAGCCCGAATCCCCCGCCGCTCAATCCCCTGCCGATCAATCCGCCGCGGCTCAAGCCGCCGGCACGTGAGCGGCCGCCAGGCGCTCGAGCGCGTCGCGAAGAATTGCGGGGCTGGTCGCGAAATTGAGCCGGACAAATCCCTGGTACCCGGGCCCGAAGTCCGGACCGTTATTCAACGCCACTTTCGCGGTCTTCAGCAGGTAGTGCTGGATGTCGCCGGCGCGCGGGTGGGCGCGGTAGTCGAGCCAGGCGAGGTA
Source organism: Tepidisphaeraceae bacterium (assembly GCA_051962375.1). Lineage (GTDB taxonomy): Bacteria > Planctomycetota > Phycisphaerae > Tepidisphaerales > Tepidisphaeraceae > RYN-431. The sequence goes on along the minus strand of JBQCCH010000004.1, from coordinate 10,743 downwards.
AGTCGCCTGCGTGCCCAGGTACGAGACACCGGGCAGGTGATCGCGAACAAACTCTGCGAGCATCTGGCGATTGGCGCGTAGTTGTTGGTGCACGGCGGCGAGCCATGCGCCGTCGTCTTTGAGGGCGGCCTCCCACATCGTCACGCTGAGCGCGGCCGGATGCGGCGCGATGCCCGCGAGGGATTTTTGCAAGCGGCTCACCAGCGGGGGGTAATGGCTCAGCATCGCGCCGATGCCCAGGCCGGCGGTGTTGTAGGTTTTGCAGGGGCCGGTGAGGGTGACGGTGCGCTGCTGGACGTCGGTCGGCACGGCCGTGACGAAGGGCGTGAACGGGCCGTCGAGCGTCAGGTCGCCGTGGAGTTCATCGCTGACCACCCAGAGCCGGTGTCGAGCCGCAAATTCGCCCAGGCGCGCCAGTTCGTCGCGCATCCATACCCGGCCGGTGGGGTTGTGGGGATTGCAGAGCATTAGCAATCGCGTGGCCGGCGTGACGGCGGCTTCGAGCGCGTCCCAATCGATCTGCCACCCGTCGGGCGTGGGGCTCAGGCGTGCTTCGCGCATCACCCGCCCCTGGTCATGGATGGCCGACAGGAACGGCGGGTAGATGGGCGTGAAGGTGATCACCTCATCGCCCGGCGAAGTGAGCGCGCTCACCGCCGCGTACAGGCCCGAGACCACGCCGCCGAGATATTTGATCCACCCTTTTTCCGGCAGACCGACGATGCCCTGCTGTTCAAACTTCGCACGCAGCAGGTGCGTCAGCGGCGCGTTGGGCGCCAGCGGGTGATATCCGATGCTCAGCGACAGCCGCTCGTGCAGCGCCTGCAGGATCGAAGGCGCGACGGCGAAATCCATGTCGGCCACCCACAGCGGCAGGACGTCGTCGGGGTAGCGCGACCATTTGAAGCTTTCCCCATGCCGAAGCGCGGCGGCGTCGAGATCGAGCGATACATCCGATTCCATCCCGCGGAGAATACTCCTTGAGCTCGAGCACGCAAAAGCGATTACGCCTGCCGCTGAATCCACGCGATCGTGCGCGTCGCCAGTTCATCGAGCGCCCGGACGCTCAGGGCCAGGTGTTCTTCCTTGGTGTCTTCAATCTTGTTGTGACTGATGCCGTAGAGACTTTGGACGAAGAGCATGACGGTCGGCACGCCGGCGCGGCAGACTTCGGCGGCGTCGTGCAGGGGCCCGCTCGGCAGGCGGTGGCTGGTGCCGCACGTTTGTTGGATCGCGGCGTCGGCGAGGTCGATCAGCGCGGGGTGAAACGGGAACGGTTGAATCCGCCAGAGCGTTTTCCATTGAACGCCTAGGCGCTCTTCGGCGGCGATCGCCTCGCTGGCTTCCTGAGCCTCGCGGAACATGGCCGCGAGGGAATCGGCCTGGAGGTGACGTTGGTCGAGGGTCATGATCGCCTCCCCCACCACCGCCGTCACGATGCCGGGCGATGTCTTGACGCTGCCGACCGTGCAGACGCCGCCGTGGCGGTTGGCGATGTCGCGGATCGCCAGATGCAGTTTCGAAACGCCGCCGAGCGCATCGCGTCGGTGGGCCATGGGCGTTGATCCGGAGTGGGCGGCCTGGCCGGTGAAGGTGATCTGGTGTCGTTCCACGCCGAACGTGCCGAGCACCGCACCCATGGGCAGTTGCATGCTTTCGAGCACGGGGCCCTGCTCGATGTGCAGTTCAAGGTATGCGGCCGCGTTCTGGAGTTCCGCCTGCGCGTCGAGCGCCCGGTCCAGGTCGATGCCGTAATCGCGGACGGCGTCTACAAGCTTGATGCCCTCGCGGTCGGTCAGATCGCGGACATCGTCCGGCACGAGCGCGCCGGAGACGGCGCTGGATCCAAAGAGCGATCGGCCGAAGCGTGCGCCTTCTTCGTCGGCCCAGTCGACGACGCGGATTGTGACGGGGGGCGTACCTTCGGCGGCCAGGCGGCGCAGCACTTCCACGCCGGCCACTACATTGAGGCACCCATCCAGCCAGCCGCCGTTCGGCACGGAATCGATGTGTCCGCCGATCAGCAGCGATTTTTCCGACGCCCCCGGCAAGGTGCCCCACAGGTTGCCGGCCGCATCCTGGTTCACGGTGACATTGGGAATGGATTCGAGCTTATCGCGCAGCCAAAGCCGCGCGCGGCCCCACGTGGGCGTGAAGGCGACCCGCTGCGCCCCGTCGGCATTGCCGGTGAGGGAGCGGAGTTCTTTCAATTCATCGATAACCCGTTCGGGCCGCAAGGAAGATTCCGTAGACATACGGGGCCGCACCATAGCCCAAAACGCCCCGGGGCCGCCATATCAGTTTGGATTTTCGTCCGATAGCCGACACATGAAAGTTTGCTCATTTTACCACTCAAGGTTTCCCCTTAGGTGATCGATAGCACCGGCATGTTGCACAAAGTTGTTCATCGTACGACGCGTTCGTTCCGCCCTTCATTCGAAGCCCTTGAAACCCGCTCGCTGATGAGCAGCACGATCCCCGTGCTGAACACCGGCGACAGCGGCGCCGACTCGCTGCGTGCGGCGGTCGCGGCGGCGTCATCGGGGGATACCATTGATCTGTCGCAGGTGTCGGGCACGATCACCTTCGGCAGCGCGATCAGCATCAACAAAGACCTCACCTTCGTCGGCCCGGGCACGGCGAACCTGACTCTCAGCGGCAACAATGCGACGCAGTTGTTCACGATCAGCGCCAACAGCCACGTGACGTTCTCCGATATGACGATGGACAGCGCCGGCAATTCCGGTGTCCAGGGCGGGGCGATCAACGTCAGCGGCACCAACGGCAACCCGTCGGCGACCGCGCTCACCCTCGACCACGTCAATCTCACCAACAACCGGTCCAACGCAAACGGCGGCGCGCTTTACGCCTACAGCGCCACCGTCACCGTGACGGATTGCCTGTTCCAATCCAATTCCACCGACGCCTCCTCGATCGACGGTCGCGGCGGCGCGATCGACATCGACCTGAGCAACCTGACCATCACCGGCAGCACCTTCGATTCGAATTCGGCCGTGACGACCGCGTTTGACATGGGCGGCATGGACGACGGCATCGCCAGCGGCGGCGCGATCTTCGCCAGCGGGGGTTCGTTCGCCATCACGAATTCCACCTTCGTCGGCAATAAAGCGCAGGTCTATGCCGGCATCAACAGCATGTCGATGGCCTACGCCGAGGGCGGGGCGATCGTCGCTTATATCAGCAGCGATTCGTCGCTCATCAACTGCACGATCGTCAATAACAATGCCATCACCGATCCGCATGACGCCACCAACGGCTACGGCGGCGGCATCCACGTGGGCGATTACAGCGGCGCTACCAACTTGCAGATCACCAACACGATCATCGCGGGCAATACCGCCCCGACCAACGTCGACGCGTACGTGCACACGACCACCGTGGCGGTGGATCACAGCTGGATTGGCATCGGCGATGGCCTGAACGCGACGGACGGCGCTGACGGAAACATGATCGGCACGAGCGGCCTCCCGTACGATCCGATGGTCGACACCCTCGCCGACAATGGCGGCCCCACGCCGACCGTGGGATTGCTGAACGGCAGCCCGGTGATCGATAACGGCACCAACATTGGCGTCCCCACGACCGACCAGCGCGGCTACGCCCGCGTCGGCGCCACCGATATGGGCGCGTTCGAGTACGCCGCCACGCCGACACCGACACCGACGCCCACCCCGACCCCCACGCCTACGCCGACGCCTACCCCCACTCCGACACCGACGCCGACGCCGACACCTGTTCAGCTCACGGGCGGCATGCTGGTGGCGACCGGCACGTCGAGCGGCGACGTCATCCAGATCTGGAAGCCCAAGGCCCAGGACGGCGTGATGCGCGCGGTGTTCAACGGCCGAACGTTCAATTTCAGCGCGAATGACGTGCTGGCCGTCCAAGTGACCGGCGGCGACGGGGATGATTCGATCACCGTCAACACCGGCATCGACGGCACGAGCGTCGACGGCGGCGCGGGCAACGACACGATCCAGGGCGGCGACGCGAACGAAAATCTGTCCGGCGGCGATGGCAACGATTCCATCAACGGCGGTGCGGGCGACGACCGCTTGTACGGCGGCGCCGGGCGCGATTCGCTGGACGGCGGGCTGGGCGCGGACGTGCTCTACGGCGACTCCGGCCGCGACGTCTTCCTGTCGCGCGACGGCAGCCGCGATCACCTCTTCGGCGACGCCACCGACATCGGCGACGCCGCCCAGATCGATCGCAAGGACATCTACTACAGCATCATGACCCTGCTGGCGTAGGCGAACCGGCACGACGAGTGAAGACGTGAAACGTGAAACCAGGGCCGAAGGTTTCACGTCTTCACGTCTTCACTCATCCTGTTGCTGCTCATCGCATTTTCCGCCGCCCTCCCGTATCTTGGTTCGCTTTCCTTTTCGGAGCGATTCATGAGCGACTTGGTGCAGGTGAAGCGGGCGTTGATTTCAGTATCGGACAAGACCGGGCTGAAGGAATTTGCCACGGCCCTGGTGAACGAATTTGGCGTGACGCTGCTGAGCACCGGCGGCACGGCGAAGTTCCTGCGCGACGCCGGCCTGAACGTGACCGACGTGAGCGAAGTCACCGGCTTTCCCGAAATGATGGACGGCCGAGTGAAGACGCTGCACCCCAAGATCCACGGCGGCCTGCTGGCGCTGCGCGACAACCCCGAACACGTCGCGGCGATGAAAGCGCACGACATCGAGCCGATCGACCTCGTCTGCATCAACCTGTATCCCTTCGAACAGACCATCGCCAAGCCGGGGGTGACGTTTGAAGAAGCCATCGAAAACATCGACATCGGCGGCCCGAGCATGGTGCGCTCGGCGGCGAAAAATCACGGGTTCGTGGCGGTGGTGACATCGCCGGGGCAGTATGAAAAAACCCTGGGCGACTTGCGAAAGCATGGCGGCCGGACGTGCCAGACGCATCGCGTGAAGCTGGCGCAGGCGGCCTTTGCGCACACGGGCAAGTACGACGGCATGATCGCGGGCTACCTCCAGACGCAGTTGCCGGATGCGGGCGCTTCGCCGGTCAATGTGCAGGGCGAATCGCTGCCGGCGGCGCTGTGCGGAAATTATGCGCAGCAGCAATCGCTCCGTTACGGCGAGAATCCGCACCAGCGGGCGGCGCTGTATGTCAATCGCGCTCACCCGGCGAAGGAGGCATCGGTCGCGCGGGCGAAACAGCATCACGGCAAGGAGCTGAGCTACATCAACCTGCTGGATGCCGACGCGGCACTGTCAGCGGTGAAGGAATTCAAGAAGCCGGCAGCCTGCATCGTGAAGCATGCGACGCCCTGCGGCGTGGGGGCTGCGGAGGATCTGGCGACGGCGTTCGAGCGGGCGTATGCGTCCGACCCGGTGGCCGCTTTCGGCGGCATTGTGGCGGTCAACGTTCCGATCGACGAAGCGACCGCCGCCCGCATTGTGGAAGGACAAAAATTCCTGGAAGTCGTCGTCGCCCCGAGCTATTCGGCCGCCGCGATGGAGACGCTCAAAACGCGATGGAAAAACGTGCGGCTGTTGGAAGTCAGCGGTGCGATGACGCCGGATGCCGGTGAACTGTCGATGCACAACATCGTCGGCGGCATTCTGGTGCAGGATCGCGACGTGGTGGGGATCGTTGACTCTGAATGGAAGACCGTCAGCCAGCGGGCGGCGACGGCGGCGGAAATGGAAACGCTTCGCACGGCGTGGCTGGCGTGCAAGCACGTGAAATCGAATGCGATCGTCATCGCCAGAGAGGGCGCGACAGTGGGCATCGGCGGCGGGCAGGTGGACCGCGTGGGGGCGTGCCGGATCGCCGTGCAGAAGGCGGGCGAGCGGGCGAAGGGGGCTGTCGCCGCGAGCGATGCGTTCTTCCCCTTCGCCGACGGCCCGAAGATCCTGATCGACGCCGGCGTCACCGCGATCGTGCAACCCGGCGGGTCGGTGCGCGACCAGGAGACGATCAACCTGTGCAACCAACGCAACGTCGCGTTAATCTTCACCGGCCGGCGACATTTCCGGAATTGATACTGAAGAGGAACCGCAGATGACGCGGATGACGCAGATTTGAATTGAGAGGAATGAACCACAGATTTCACCGATTACACAGAGACCAATGAATGCCCCAGAGACAAATGGGTTATTCATCTGTGAAATCAGAGAAATCTGTGGTTCCTGCATCTTCCATCTGCGCCATCTGCGAAATCTGCGGTTGCCTCTGATCGCATTCTAGAAAGGCCCGACATGCCCGAGATTCTTCTGATCACCGGCGGCCAGATCGCCGCGCATGACTATGACCAGTCCAGCACGATTCTCGCGGGCATCTTGCAGCGGAACGGCCTGAGCGTTCAGGCGACGCACTCGGCCGACGCGGCGCATGACCTTTCGGGTTATGCGGCGCTGGTGCTGTTCACCGATGGCGATTTTTTCGACGAGCGCGGGCTGGCGTCGATCATCGCGTTCGTCCGAAATGGCGGCGGGCTGGTGAGCCTTCACACGACGGCCGGCACGAATAAATCGTCCGAGGCGTTCGGCAAGCTGATCGGCAGTCGAATCCTGGGCGGTGCGGTGCTGGAGCACAACGCGATCGTCGCCGATTCAGAGCATCCGATCATGCACCGGATTTCGGATTTCCGGATCGATGACGAAATCCACGACCTGGAGCCGCTGAGCGATTTCCGCACGCTGATCACCGCCTGGTGGAACGGCAAGAAGCAGCCTTTGGCGTATGTGAAGCACGACGGCGCCGGCCGGGTGGTGCACCTGGCGACGGGACATTCGATCAAGGGCGTTTCGCACCCGACGTGGCAGCAGATTTTCGCGCGTTCGGTGCGTTACGCGGCCGGCGAAGATTGGTCGAGCAAAGTGATCAAGTGCGCGGCGATCGGCTACGGCGGCGCGTTCAACATGGGGCGGACGCACCTGGAATCGTGCAAGAAAGCGCGGCTCACGCCGGTGGCCGTGTGCGATGTGGACCCGCTGCGCACCGCGACCGCCAAGGCGGAGCTTGGGGAGCACATTCAGACGTTTAATTCCGTCGAGCGGATGCTCGCCGAGAGTGACGCCGACCTGGTGACGGTGATCACGCCGCACAATCTGCACGCGCCGCTGTCGCTGCAGGTGCTGAAATCGGGCCGGCACGTGGTGACGGAAAAGCCGTACACCATCACGATCGATGAAGCCACGACGGTGATCGAAGCCGCTCGGGCCGCGGGGAAGATGGCGACCGTCTTCCACAATCGCCGCTGGGACGGCGACTTTGTGGCGATTCGCGACGTGGTGCAGAGCGGCATCCTGGGCGAGGTGTTCCACATCGAATGCGCCTTCGGCGGGTACGGCGAGCCGCGCGCGGACTGGTGGCGATCGTATAAAGAACCCTCAGGCGGCGCGTTTTTTGATTGGGGGGCGCACTTTGTCGATTGGATTCTGCAATTGATGCCGTACGCGATCGAATCGGTCTCGGGCGATTTCAAGAAACTGAAGTGGCAGCAGGTGAGCAACGAAGATTACACCAGCGCCTACATCCGCTTCGCCGGCGGGCGCAGCGCGTCGGTGGAGCAGGGGAACGTCAACGCGATCGACAAAGCTCGCTGGCGCATTCTCGGCACCGAAGGGGGCCTGCAGAAGGCCAGCTGGGATTGGGAAGGCAAAGAGGGGTTGAAGCTCGTCACGTTCCGCAACGGGCAGCGCGTGGAGAGCACGCTGCCGTACGGCAAGAGCGATTGGGATGGGTTTTATCGCAATGTCGCCGATCACCTGATCCTCGGCGAGCCGTTGGCGGTGACGCCGGAATCGGCGCGGGACGTCATTGCGATCCTGAGCCTGGCCGAGCAGTCGAGCAAACAGGGGGGCATGCCCCTGCCGCTGCCGTACGCGCGATCGTGACGCATTACGGGGCATCCGTGGGCGACGGCGGTTCTTCCAGGGAGGGCCGGCGCGAGAGGCTGATGATCGCGCCGATGCCCAGCGTGAGGAACGCCCCGGCAAGCGCGATGAAGCCCCAGGCCGCCTGCGATTGCGGGGCATACTTCCTGAAGGCTGTGCGGATCCAGTCCTGCATCTGCTGGCTCCACGAAGAAATCGTCGCGAGGGACGGCCCGAACGCGTACACCGCGGCGGCGATCAGCCCCAGCACCATGTACCGGCGGAAATAGCGAAGGAACAAGCAGTAGCCGATCGTCAGATAAACGGCGACGGCCGTGATTTTCAGCGGCGAAATGTCCTGGCCGAAGAGGACCACGTGCAGGGCACTCCCGTCACCGCCGGCGGGCGGCAAGGCGATTCCGCACAGGATCACGCACAAGACGTTCAGGTCGCGACGCGTGGCGAAGTTGGAGTCGGGCACGGCTTGGAGGATCAAGACCAGTCCCAGCAACACCGGCGACAACTCCGGCCCGTTGTAGGTGCATCGCCAGACCCAGTGCGATGTGCCGAGGTGCGCGATGATCGAGACCAGCGCCAGCAGTGCGAACAAGTGATAGACGCCCCGCCACTGGGCGCGGGCGGCGGGATGCGGCGTCGGTCGTGCGAAGCGGGTTGCGAGCGCGTAGGCGGCCATCAAGGCGCCGGCGATCCACCATTGGCCGTACAGCGCGAGTTCGGGCACACGGCCGTCATGGGACTGGCTGATGAATTTCAACCACGCCGGCTGCAGCGCCAGGGCGGCCATGCTCGCCAGCAGGACGCCGAAGCGGCTGGACACGATCGGCAGCCCGAGCGCCCCGAAGATCACCACCAGTTTCACGGTCACCAGCGCCAGCAGGCCCAGGTTCACCGCCAGTCCGACGGGCAGGCTTTCCTGATACAGTTCGCTGTTCAGGAAGCCGACGTCGACAATGAACAGCGCTTCCAACGCCAGCAGCATCAGGCCGTCGCGCGCGATGTTTCGCTTGACGATGAGGTACAACCCCAGCCCGACCAGCAATAGCTCATAGACATTGAGCGTGGCGATCAGGATCAGCAGCTTGCGCAGTGCGATCGGGCTCCAGGTCATGGTGTTGCTCAAGAGCAAACAGCCCAGGAGCATGAGCACCGCACTCAGCAAGTAGAACGGATTGTGATCGGCAATGAACCGACGTAAGGAACGACGCCCGGCCGAACGCACGTACGCCACGACAGCCTCCCCGCATGGATTGATTCCGCCGCCCCGGGCCGCCCCGCAGATCGAGCACATGCGGGCCAGGCACTCGGGCCAGAACATTATTCGCCGCGTCCAGTTCGATCGATGCGAACGCATTTTCGGTCGATCGTGAGGGTGCCGCGGAGTGATCGCGCGGAAGGATCGCCGCGCGGCGGATGTGGGGTTTGGCGAGCGGTCGTACATTGGGGGGCGTGGGCGACATTCCTCAGCAGGTTCAGGGGCTGTTGTGCGAGGCCGTGCGGCGCGGGGCGAGCGACGTGCACCTTGAGCCGGGCGCTGGCGATTGCGAGGTTCGGTTTCGCATCGACGGCCTGCTCGAAACACACGCGCGCGTGCCGGCCGACACCGGGGCGCAATGGGTGGCGCGACTGATGGTGATGGCGCAATTGCTGACTTACCGGCGCGACGTGCCGCAAGAGGGACGGGCATCGGTCGCGATCGAGGGCCTGGCGGCGGCGCTGGCGGTGCGGGTGTCGATCATGCCGACGACGCACGGCCTGCGGGCGGCGGTGCGGTTGCCGGCGGAATTGACCCAGCCGCGCACGCTCGACGACCTGGCCCTGGGCGCACCGACCACGCGATTGATCGACGCGTTCCTTCAGGCCGACAGCGGCGTGCTGCTGATCGTCGGCCCGGCGGGATCGGGCAAGACGACGACCGCGTACGCGATTCTCGATGCCCTTCGGCGCGCTCAGCCGGGCGTGAGCATCGTGGCGCTGGAAGATCCGGTGGAGCGCGATCTGGCGGGCATCACGCAGATCCAGGTCGAACCGTTCGGCCAGCTCACGTACGCGACGGCGCTGCGCAGCATGTTGCGGCAGGATCCGCAGGTATTGATGCTCGGCGAGATTCGCGATGCCGAGACCGCGTCACTCGCGGTGCAGGCGGGTCTGAGCGGGCACCGCCTGCTTTGCACGCTGCACGCGGCCGACGCGGCGCAGGCGGTTTCGCGATTGTTGGAGATGCAATTGGAGCCGTATCAAATCGGCGGCGGGCTGCTCGGGGTGATCAGCCAGCGCCTGTTGCGGCGACGGTTGGCGGATGGGTATCGGGGCAGGCTTGCCGTCGCGGAGGCGGTGACCGTGGACGATACCTGGCGGCGATTGATCAGCACGCGAGCCGGCAGCGAGGCGTTGCGAGCGGCGTATCAGGGGGCGGGCGGCTTTGCGACGTTGCGGGATGCAGCGGCGAGAAAAGTGGCCGCGGGCGAGACGGATGCGGCCGAGGTCGTGCGCGTGCTCGGCCCGGAATGAGCCCGGAATGAGCGAGACCGGGGGGTCGCCGGCGTGCGCGGCAGGGATTGCCCAGGTTATCGGACGCGGCGACCGTGGGTTCTTGTTGCTTTACCACTTTTCGCAAAGTTTTCTGACGGCGCGCGAGCGGGGTGCATACCATCGGGCGGACGACGGGTGGCCCGTCGACAGAGACTGGTTACAGAGACTTGTTTTAGCCGAAGGAGACTGATCATGAAGGCACTCACCAAAGGAATCGCCGCGACGATGCTGTTCGCCCTGGCCGCTGTCGGTTGTGAATCGACGCACCAGGAAGGCGTCAAGAGCGACCTGCGCACGCAGTGGACGACCGTTTACGCCGACACCGAAA
>JBQCCH010000003.1:0-3611 GCA_051962375.1 Tepidisphaeraceae bacterium | reverse complement strand
CCTGATTGTCGACATTCCGGGGTCACGCCGGCTCACCCTCGCGTTCGATCCGCCGGAAACCGACCGGCCCGATCGCAAAGCCAAATGGGTGTATGACGTCCAGGCCGCGCCCTATCAGGCCGACGCCACCGGCGAGCATTCCGCCACCGCCGCCCTCCAGAAAGCGGTCCACGACGCGGCCGCCGACCCTTCGGGCCATGGCATCGTTTACGTGCCCGCCGGCCTATATCGCATGGGGCCGCTCTCGTTGCCGAGCCATGTTTCGCTCTATCTCGAGCGCGGCAGCCGGCTCTGGTGCGCGGCCGACGCGGAATTCCCCGTGGATTTCCACAAAGATTCCAAGCATCACGACGGCACTTGGTTCATCCGCACCGAACCGGGCGCGGCCGACGTGCGCATCTTCGGCCGCGGCACCATCGACGGCGACGGCCGGGCCTTCCTCAACCGAACCGGCCTGCTCAATACGCTCGTCATGGCGATGAATACCACCGGCTTCCGCATGGATGGCGTCATCATCCGCGAATCGAGCCTGTGGGGAACGATCATCGCCAATTCCGACCATGCCCTGTTGAGCCATTGCAAGCATTTCAATGAGCCCGGCCCCACCGAAAATGACTGCGTCGACGTCTGCAACTCGTCCGATGTCCGCGTCGAGCATGCGTTGGGCATTTCGTGGGATGATCCGTTTTCCAGCAAAACCTGGGCGCCCGACATCGACATTGCCCGCAAATGGTCCGGCGCGTTCGGCCCCTGCCGCAATGTGAGCTTCGACCATTGCCTGGCATGGACCTGCGCTTTCGGGTTCAAGGTTGGCGCCGGCGTCTGGCGGCCGCAGGAAAATATCTCGGTGCACGACGGCGTCGTCTTCAATGGCGCTCATGGCATCGGCATTTCGCACACCTACGGCACGGCTGACGTGCGCGGCGTCACCTTCGATGACATCGACATCGAACGCGTTCGCGGCGGCTGCCTCGGCCAATCGTGGCTGCGGATCGCCATCGAGGGCGTCGCCAAGAAAGCGACGCACGGCGGCGTTTTCGATGTGACCGTCAAAAACATCAACGTCCGCGAGCTCGGCCGCGATGCGGTGCTCGTCGCCGGCATGTCGGAGGCGCGACAAGTGCAGGGCGTCACCTTCGCGAACATCCATGTCCCCGGACAATCCGGCCCGGGCAAGACGCCGGCCGAGCTGCACCTGAATGAAAAGCCGTTCGTGCAGGGTCTGACCATTCAGCCCTGACGAATCCATCCGTTCTCAAACGCCAACCGGCAGTCCCGAGCGTTTCGGGGCTGCCGGTTTTTTTTGTGGGGCAATGTGTGCCGGCAAAAAGCGTTCGCCGCCGGCGGCGTGTTATACCGGCGAGATGAGCGCCAGCAGGTCATCCACATGCGCCGTCGCCAAGGCTTCCACGGTATCGGCAGCGCCGTAGTAGATTTTCACTTCGCCGTTGTCTTCCAGGATCATGCCGCCCGGGAAAATCACATCATCACGGAAGCCGAATCGCTCGGCATCCGTCTCCGGCGCCAGCAGCGGCCGGTCGTAAATGCCGATCACCTTCCACGGCTGCTCCAGATCCAGCAGGATCAAGCCGGCGGTGTAGCGTTTGGTCCATTTGTCTTCCCACCCGCGCTTGCCACGGCTCTCGTTGCGGTCGACGCAATGGATCGTCGTCAGCCACCCTTTCTTCGTGCGGATCGGCGGCGCGGCCGGGCCGATCTTGTCATCGGCGAACGAGAACTGTTCGACGCCGGCCACCAGGTGCGAATTTCCCCAGTACTTCAGGTCCGGCGAATCGCTGAACCAGATGTCGAACCGATCGCGCCCGCGGCTATACACCGGCATCGGCCGCTCCAGACGGGCATATCGGCCGTCCACTTTTTCGGGGAAAAGCACCATATTGCGGTTGTCGGGAACGCTGAGCGAGAGGATGTCGAACGTCGCGAAATCGTCCGTCACCGCCACCCCACCGCGCAGGCCGTGCCGTGTGTCGCATGCGAAACAGACGTAGCAGCGACCATCGATCGGAATCAATCGCGGGTCGTAGACGCGGACCAGATCGCCATCGGTCGCACGGAGAATATCTTCACTTTTTGAGCCCCACACCGGCTGCGGCTGCACCTGCCAGTCCAGGCCGTCATCGCTGAACGCCAGGCCCAGATTCGTGGTGTGGAAGGCGAGCTTGCCCCAGGTGCCCACGTCGTTGCGGAACAGCATCACATACCGGCCGCCAAATTTCGCGACGCCGGCATTGAAGATGCAGGTTGCTGGAAACGGAATCTGCTCGTGGGTAAGCACCGGCTTGGGGTGACGTCGGATACAGGGTGCGGATTCAAGGATCGGCTCAGTCATTTCAACCTCATAAAAAAAAGCACGGGCCACTCGGCGGGCCCGCTTTCGGAATCAATTCGATGAAGCATCAATTCGATTGCGGCGGCTGCAGCAATTGGCGGACAACCGGCGCGATGGCCTTGGCAATGATGACCCGGCCGCGCGGTGTCGGATGCACGCCGTCGGCGGAGCGCCAATCGGTTGGATCCTTCAGGATTGCGTTCAAATCGACCACCGGCACGTGCCGTTCGGCTGCCACGCGCCGGACGGCGTCACAGTAATCGGCGATGATCTTATCTAAGCCGCCGGCAGGATCGTAATTGCTTTTCGGGTGACGCTTGAAGTACGGCACCGAATCGATCGGGGGCACCGTGCACAGAACGACTCGGCCGCCCTTCGCCTGGATCCGGTCGATGATTATTCCCAGATTCTTCGCGTACGCGTCGAGCGGCACCTTGGGCTGCGGCTTATCGCGCACCATGTCGTTTGTGCCGTAGAGCACGGTGACGACATCCGGATGCCGGTCCAGCACATCACGTTGCAGGCGCTTCAGCGCCGCTGCCGTCGTTTCTCCACTGACGCCGGCATTGATGACCTCGGCCGGCACTTGGGCGCCCAGCGCGTCGCCAAAACCGATTTTGGTCAGGCTATCGCCGAAGCATACGACGCGGGGTTGCGGCCCCGTCGCGGGCGCTGCGCCAAGCGCGGCAACGACACCCGCGCAACAAGCGAACCGGCCCAGGGTGCGAATCCATTGCATCCGATGCTCTCTGATCTTCATTGACTCCGCCTTGGCACAAAAGATCACGGCCGGCTCTGGATCGGCGCGGCCGGCGGGCCGTCGTCGGTCATGTGGATCACTTCGATATCGCCATTGCGGCGATACGAAATCGGCTCGATGGCAACCTTGCGCGTCCCGGGCATGCGGCCCTCGGATTGCGTGGTTTCCCAGCGGTGATAAACAATGTACCACTGGTGTGTCGAAGGGTTCTCAAAGAATCCGTGGTGCCCCGGCCCCTGGTGCGTCGCGTCACTGGAAAGAATGCAGCCCTTGTACGTCCACGGCCCGGTGGGCGAAGGCGCCGTGGCGTAGTAGACGCTGTAACCGGATGACGACCATCGGCCGTGACTGTAGGACAGGTAGTACACGCCATTGCGGACGTGCATGAAGGGGCCTTCGGTGAAGTTTTGCGGCGTGCGGACGGGGATTTCTCGCTTCAATGTCATCAGATCCGCGCCGAGTTCCCAGACGCGCAGCGTCGCCCCGGCGCTTCCGCCGGCG
>JBQCCH010000002.1:0-4843 GCA_051962375.1 Tepidisphaeraceae bacterium | reverse complement strand
GCCGCGGCCGACCGGGCAATTGCTGATCGGCTCCTCGCGCCAATACGGCGACGATTCGCGCGAGATCGATTACGCGATTCTGGCCCGCATGCTGGAACGGGCGACGGCTTACATGCCCGAACTGGCCTCGCTGTCGGCCGTCCGCGTTTGGACGGGGTTTCGCGCCGCGACGCCGGACAAGCTGCCGCTGATCGGGCCGCATGTTGATGACCCGCACTTGCTGTTGGCCACCGGTCATGAAGGGCTGGGCATCACCACCAGCATGGGTACCGCGCGATTGATCGCCGACTACCTGGCAGGCCGGACGCCGGAGATTGAAGCGGCTCCGTATCTGCCGGCCCGCCTGCGAATGGAGGCGCACGCCCATGCCTAAATCGCCCGCCGTCGAGAGCGTCGGCTTTATCCTCAACGGTAAGCCCGCCCGCGCTGAAGCCGGCGTGTCAGTCGCCGCGGCGGTGCTGGCCAATGGCGTGACCGAGTTTCGCCGCAGCGTCGGGGGCGAGCCGCGCGGCCCATTGTGCGGCATGGGGATCTGCTACGAGTGCCGCCTCACCATCGACGGCCGGCCCCATCAGAAATCGTGCCAGATCATCCTTCAAGCCGACATGGCGGTGAGTACCGATGAATGACGCCCCCGACTGCTTCGATACGCTGATCGTCGGCGCCGGCCCGGGCGGCGTCGCGGCGGCGGTGACGCTCGCCGAGGCGGGGCGGCACGTCGGGCTTGTCGATGACGGCGCGTTCGCCGGCGGGCAGATTTGGCGCAACCGCGGCGAACCCGGTGCCGACAAACACGCCCGCCGCTGGCTCGGCCGGCTTAACGCGGCTCGCGGCTCCATCCGCTGGTTGCGGCAGTCGCGCGTGGTCGCTCGCCCATCGCCGCGGACATTGCTGGTCGAAACCCCCGACGGTGCCCGCGAAATTGCCTGGCGATCGCTGGTGCTGGCGACGGGCGCGCGGGAACTGTTTCTGCCCTTCCCCGGTTGGACGCTGCCGGGCGTGGTCGGGGCGGGCGGCATTCAGGCGCTGGTCAAGCAGGGCCTGCCGGTGAAAGGCAAGCGAATCGTCATCGCCGGCACGGGGCCGCTGCTGCTGGCCGTCGCCGACCTGATGAAAGCCAAGGGCGCCACCGTGCCGCTGGTCCTTGAGCAAACCCCGGCCGACAAGCTCAATCGGTTCGCGCTGTCGCTCTGGCGCTCCCCGGCCAAACTGCTCGCCGGCGTGGCCATCCGCGGTCGATTGCTCGGCACGACCTACGCCGCCGACGCTTATCCGCTGCGTGTGACCCGCGGCGATTCATCGCTCCACGTGAAATATCGACGCGGCGCCCAGACCGGCGATATCGAATGCGATTACCTCGCCTGCGGGTTCAACCTGATCCCGAACAACGAATTGCCGCGACTGCTCGGCTGTGAAGTCACCGGCGACGGCTTCGTGCGGGTCGACCAGCGGCTGCAGACAACGGAACCGAATGTTTACGCGATCGGCGAGCTCACGGGCATCGGCGGCGTCGACAAAGCGCTGCTGGAAGGACGCATCGCCGCGCACGCGATTGCCGGAGATGAGACGGCGGCCCAGGCTCTGGCTTCGAGCCACGCCCGGGCGATGGCGTTTGTCGAACGTCTCGATGCCGCCTTTTCGCTGCGGCCGGAACTGTTGCAGCTGGCCGAGGCGAACACGGTCGTCTGCCGCTGTGAGGATGTCACTCTGGCGGCGGTGAAAAACGCATTTAGCGGACGTGATGCGAAGCTGCAGACGCGGTGCGGCATGGGGGTTTGCCAGGGGCGCGTCTGCGGGCCGGTCTTGCAGCGACTCATCGGCGCCGAATCGCCGCAGGTGCGTCCGCCGGTGTTTACGACCCGCATCGCCACGCTCGCGCGGGCACCGGCGATGGCATCCCGAGGCGACGCATGAAGGAACGACCCGCCGGCACGGGTCACCGCGCGAAGCCGCCAGCCGCTGTGGCTGCGGCACGTTCGGTCCCGTGAGTCGTAAACTTCTGATTGACTCATCCAAACTTCTTCACTCGAAATCACTTGCTATGCGGAAACTGAAAATGCCTCAACGCGTTATTGCTGCCGCCGGCGGGTTGCTGATGGGTACGTCAACGTTCGCGGTTGAGCCTGCGAAGACGGTGGTTCCACCCGCCGTGCCGTTCGCGGCCGAATCGCTGCCGCTGACCGCCGTGCGATTGACCGGCGGCCCGTTGAAGCATGCCCAGGATTTAGATCGTGAATACCTGTTGCGCCTCGAACCTGATCGGATGCTCGCCTACTTCCGCGAACGGGCCGGCCTCGCTCGAAAGGCCGAGCCTTACGGCGGCTGGGACGGCGCGGGGCGTCAACTCACCGGGCACATCGCCGGCCATTACCTGTCCGCGGTCAGTCTGATGTACGCGGCGACGGGCGATGAGCGATTCAAGCAGCGGGCCGACTACATCGTCGCGCAATTGAAAGAGGTGCAGGACGCCCGGGGCGACGGCTATGTCGGCGCGCTGCTCGGTGATGCCGATCGTCGCGGAAACGCGGCGATTTCCGTGCACGACGGCAAGCCGCTGCTCGACGGCGACATTCTCTTCAAACGCATCGCCGATGGCTACATTCACAGCGGCGGCTTCGATCTCAACGGCATGTGGTCGCCGTGGTATGTGCAGCACAAGCTCTACGCCGTCCTGCGCGATGCGTACCGGTACACGGGGAACGCGACCGCCCTGGAGGTGGAAAAGAAGTTCGCCGGCTGGTGCGATTCGATCGTGGGCAAGCTGACGGATGCACAGGCCCAGAAAATGCTCGATACCGAGTTCGGCGGGATGAACGAGGTGCTCGTCGATCTCTACGCCGACACCGGCGACAAGCGGTGGCTCACGCTCTCCGGGAAATTTGACCACAAGGCAATCATCGATCCACTGGCCGAGGGGAAAGATCTTCTGGCCGGCAAGCACGGAAATACGCAGATTCCTAAAGTGCTGGGCTCGCTCGCGGAATACCTCTACACCGGCAACGCCGCCGCCGGGAAAGCGGCCGACACGTTTTGGGATGCGGTCGCGCTGCACCACAGCTTCGCCACCGGCGGTCACGGCTACGATGAATATTTCGGCAAGCCCGACCGGCTCAGCGGCCAAGTCGACGGCACCGGTCAACGCAGCCGCGACATGCGCACGGCGGAGAGCTGCAATGTCTACAACATGCTCAAAATGACGCGGCGGCTCTTTTCGCTGCGGCCGGACGTGAAGTACGCCGACTTCCAGGAACGCGCCCTCTACAACCATGTGCTGGCCAGCATCAACGGCCAAGACGGTCGCATGTGCTACATGGTTCCGGTGGGCCCGGGCGTTGTGCACGAATATCAAGGCATGTTCAGCGATTTCACGTGCTGCGTGGGCACAGGCATGGAAAATCACGCCCTGCACGGCGACGGGCTTTACTACGCGACGAATGATCGCCTGTATGTCAGCGTGTATGCGCCAAGCACCGCCGAGTGGGCGGCCGCGGAGGTGAGCATCCGGACGGAGACCGATATGCCGATCGGCGAATCGGCCACGCTGCACATTGCGACGAAAACGCCCAAGGTGCTGACACTTTCGCTCCGTCGCCCGCAATGGGCTGGTGAAGGATTTGCCGTGTCGGTCAACGGGCAACCGGTGAACGATCTGGGCCGCCCCGATACGTTTGTCGACATCCGGCGGACCTGGTCCGACGGTGACACCGTCGTCGTGACGTTGCCGCACACGCTGCGTGCCGAGGCGTTGGCCGATAACCCGCACCGCGTCGCCCTGATGTGGGGCCCGGTGGTGTTGGCGGGTGATTTCGGCGGCCAGGCCACGGACGACCAGGCGGTGAACGCGGCCGCCACGCCAATGGAGTTCCCCGTGTTCGCCCAGGCGGATCGACCGCTGGCCGATTGGATCACGCCCGTGGCCGGCAAGCCCGGCACATTCACCGCCACGACGGCCGACGGTCTGACGCGCACGCTCATGCCGTTTTATACGGTGGGGGATCGCCGGTATGGCTTGTATTGGGACCTGTTCACGCCGAAGCAGTGGGCCGATCGTCAGGCCGAATACAAGGCCGAACAGGATCGTCGCAAACGCTTCGCCGAAGCGACGATCGCGTTCGTGCAGATCGGCGAAATGCAGCCGGAACGCGACTTCAATTTCCAGGGCGACAACTCCATCGCCATTCGGACCGATGGACAGCCCGGCCGCAGCGGCGGTCGGTGGATGAGCTTTGACGTTCCGACCCACCGGGGCGGCCCCGTTGCCCTGAGTCTCACGACGCTGGCCGACATGAATGAGCCGATCTTCGTCAGCGTGGACGGCCGGGACCTTGGGCCCGGCACGCTGCGGCGGGAGGGGACGTCACGATTCGCCGAGGTGATCTATACAGTTCCCGCCGATGTCAGCGACAAAGCGAAAATGACCGTGCAGCTCTCCGTGCCCGCGGGCAAAGAATTGCCGGCGATTTTCGGGCTGCGTGTGCTGCGGGCCGACGTGCTTCAGCCGTAAGCGGATTGGAATCGCCACGGTTGCGCAACAGGTCTTGCCGTGATCAGAAGCTGAAATCGACTGCGACCCCGAAATACCATCGGTCCTGCAGATTCATCCGATTGGAAAGGTTTCGGTCATCGAACCCTTGGCTGAACTGTTGCCCGAAGGCGTATCCCAGCGTGGTCGAGAGGCTGAGGTTCGGCTGGATCTTCCACTCGGCGCCCAGTTCCACGCGGTCGCTGCTGTAAAAGAGACGGCGATCCGCGGGGAGCGTGCTGGTGTGAAAGGCAAACTCGTCCGACACGTAGCGCGTCTGTAGCGTGAGCGTCGGCACGAGCTTAAAATCAGCTTCCGCGA
>JBQCCH010000001.1:0-3389 GCA_051962375.1 Tepidisphaeraceae bacterium | reverse complement strand
GCGGTGAAACGTTGCCGCACGGGCATTTGTTGATGTCCCGGTTTCTGAGTTGAGCAGCAATTAGATGAATCGGCTTTAAGAAATCTGTAATTGTCAGACGTCGGAGGCGGACTATAGTAGGACGCCCAAGACCTGTTCGATTGTAAGCCGCCATACGGTTTTCGCCGCAAGGATGCGGGGGCAGCGGCAGAGATTGATCGGCCCTATCCATTGCGAACGCCTCCTCTTATGTTCGAGTCCCTCGAAGGCCGTCGCCTCTATTCGTTCAGCAATTGGGGCACGGCGGAGCAGTTGATCCAGCTTCCTGACGCCTTACAGGCCTTTCAGGACAAGGGCATCACGCTCGATGGCTCGGGGCAGACGATTGCGGTGATCGATTCAGGGATCGATCACACGCTGCCGCAACTGGGTGCGGGATTTGGGCCGGGCCACAAGATTGTCGGGGGATATGATTTTGTCGACAACGACAGCGACCCGACCGATCCGGGCACGGGCACAACCGAGCCGGGCCACGGCACGGAAGTGGCCGGGCTATTGGCGGCGAGCCCTTACACCGATAACGGCATCAGATATCAGGGAATCGCCCCGGGCGCGCAATTGGTCGACCTGCGGGTGTACGACGGAACGAACCCCGTCCCCGACTCGCGAATCGCAGAAGCGCTGCAGTGGGTCATCGATCACCGGACCGATTTCAACATCACCGTCGTCAACATCTCGCTCGGCCAGGGCTCGTACAACTCTGCGACCATCAGCTCGGTGTATGGCAATCAGATTCAGGAACTGCATGACGACGGGGTGACGATCGTTGCCTCGGCGGGGAACGCGGCGGTGACGCCAAACCAGGGCATCACCAGTCCGGCGGCCGATCCGAACGTGATTTCCGTCGGGTCGGTGAACGCAGCCGACGTCATCAGCGATTTCAGCCAGCGCGGGCCGAACCTGAGCCTGCTGGCGCCGGGCGACGACGTGGAGACGACGTTCATCGGCGGCGGCTTTGGGATGGTGGCCGGCACGAGCTACGCCACGCCGATTGTGGCCGGCACGGTTGCCTTGATGCGCCAGGTCGACCCGACGCTGAAGCCCGCGGATGAACTCTCCATCCTTCGCGCCAGCGGCGTGCAGAATTTTGACGGCGATACGGAAATCGGCACGACGACGCGGCTCATCTACCCGCGGCTGGACATCCTGAATGCCGTCAACATGACCGCCGCCCGCATCGCCGGCGACAGCACCCAGCAAGCACTGCTCGGCAAATACGGCAACGGCAACAGCATCGCGATCGATGCCGAGGGCGTCACCCACCTGGTCTATTACGATTCCGGCGACCAGACGATGAAGTACGCGACCCGCTCGACGAGCGGCGTCTGGTCGGCGACGCAGACGATCGATGATTCGCTCCCCTACCAGGGGTATTACCTCTCGCTGGCGCTCGACCCGCAAGGGCAGCCGACGGTCGCTTACTTCGACGGCCAGAACGGCGACCTGAAATACGCTTCGTACGACGGGACGAAGTGGACGATCGAATCGATCGACGTAAAAAACTCAACCGGCCTGTATCCGTCGATGGTCTATGACCGCAACGGCCTGCCGCTGATTGCCTACTACCGCAAAACCACCGGCGATTTCCGCGTCGCCCGGCGCGGATTCGGTCCCGCCGGCACGTGGACTGTCAGTGAAATCGACAGCAACGGCGACGTCGGACGATCCACGACGGCGGCGGTCGATTCCAAGGGCGATGTGGGCGTGGCGTACGAAGATTCGAGCAGCGGCTGGCTCAAGTACGCGATCATGAACCCGCGTACGGGCAAATTCTCGCGGACCGTGATCGACAAAACGACGCGCGGCGTGTCGTTCATTTCCACCGCATTCAGCAGCGCCGACGGCAATCCCTGGATTTCGTACTACGACGCCAGCCCGGCGAACCTGAAAGTCGCGCGGTTTGAAAATCGGCACTGGGTCAGCACGCGGCTTGCCTATCGCGGCGCGACGGGGCTGTTCACGAATCTCTTCTTCGCCGGCGACGATGACGCCAACATCGTCTATTACGATAAGCACCACGAAAGCCTGTACCTGGCGACGCTCGTCGACGGGACGTGGGATTACACCATCCTGAAAACCTCGGGCGGACGCGACGCTTCGGTCGCGCTCGATCCGATCGCCGGCCTGTTCCGCTACACCTATTACGACAATACGTCGGGCTACATCCGCGTCGATCAGCGCAACGTGTAAGCGCGACGTATCGTCGGCTGCCGATCGCTTATCGCTTCAGGGGTTCGGTCGTCGGGTTTTCCGAGGTGTTTCGCCACAACAGATGGCAACGCCAATGGGCATCGTCGCGCTCTGGGTAATCGAGCCGGAAATGTGTGCCGCGCGATTCGGTGCGGGTGGACGCCGCCGACGTCACTAGGTAGGCGGCCGTCAGCATGTTTTGCAGTTCCCAGGCGGCGATCGCCTGCGTGACGCTGGAATCATCCGGCCCGGCCACGGGGAGGAATGATTTGTCCATCACGTAGCGACACCAGAACGCGATGATTTCGCGGGTTTCGGTCAGTCGCTCGCCGTCCCGCTCGATGCCGACATTCCGCCACATCACGCTGCGCAGCGAACTTTTGACGTCGGTAACGTCGAGCTCGGTCTTTTGCGAGACGGGGATGCGGTGTTCAAGGTTTTGCGGAAACGCGAGCGGCGTTTTCGCTTCGCGGGCGGCGTCTTCACCGGCGCGGGCGCCGAAGACCAAGCCCTCAAGCAGCGAGTTGCTCGCCAGGCGGTTCGCCCCGTGCAGGCCGCTGCAGCTGGCTTCGCCGACCGCGTACAGCCCCGGCAAGCTGGTGCGGCCGAGGTGATCGGCATCCACGCCGCCGATCATGTAATGCGTTGCCGGGTGAATGGGGATCAGGTCTTTCGACACGTCGATGTCAAACTGGTCGCACAACTTGGCCAGCTGCGGGAACCGCTCGCGGAACGGCCCAGTGGGCAGGTGGCGCACATCGAGATAAACGTGCGTGTAATGGGTTTTGCGGATCTGCTCGACGATCGCGCGGGAGACCACATCGCGCGGGGCAAGCTCGCCCTGCGGGTGGTAATCCTGCATGAAGCGGTGCCCTTCTCGATCGACGAGGTACGCCCCTTCGCCGCGGACGGCTTCGGTGATGAGGGCACGACTGGAGCCGGCCACGTAAAGCGTGGTGGGATGGAACTGCACCATCTCCATGTCCTGCAGGGTGGCTCCGGCGCGGTAGGCCATCGCGTGCCCGTCGGCGGTGGCGATTTTGGGGTTGGTCGATTCGCGATACAGCTGGCCCGCCCCGCCGGAGGCGAGGATGGTGCGACGTGCCCAGATCACCTGGATCTGCCCCTGGATCAGCGCCAAGACGCCCAGGCAGCGGCCG